>NZ_JAUBRA010000151.1:0-3585 GCF_036701555.1 Microcoleus sp. Pol10D4 | reverse complement strand
ATCTGTTTATGATTGCTTTATTTGGTTTTCAATGTTCGTGACGGCTTTGTGTTCCGCCATGTAAATAAACATAAAGCATATTCTAAGGTTTGTAAAGTATTTTAACAACAGCTTAACTGATGGAAGTTATAAGCTTAAGTTATCAATATGAAGAAAACTGGATAAAGAGGTAAGAATGCACAAAAAAGTAGGTAAAGCCTGGAAGCGCGCCGCCTTCAGGCATGGAAATATTAAGATACAGACTTTTGCTGGCTAGGTATCATAATGAGAGCCCAATAGGGAACTTCAGCGGGATCGACATCTGCGATCGCCCGAATGCGCTGATTTGGCATAGTTGCCCGTTCTATATACAAAGCTCGATCGAACTGTCCCAACTCAATCAGCACGTCCCGGACTTTCGCAAAATGCCGGCCCAGCTTAATAATCACAGCAGCATCAACAACCGCCAGTCGATCGCGCAAAACCTCAGCATCCAGCGTCGCAGGCATAATACTTAACACATCGTTACGATAAGTCAGCGGCACTCCCAACGCAGCCGCACTCGCCATTGTGGAAGAAATTCCCGGCACAACTTCAGTCGTAAATGTCGCCGACAAACGGTTAAATAGATACATAAACGAGCCGTAGAGAAAAGGTTCGCCCTCACATAGCACCGCCACATCCTGACCCTCGCTCAGATGTGCGGCAATTTTCTCGGCCGCAATATCATAATAAGGTTGAGACGATCGCGTCGGACTAAAAGGCAGCGGCATCGGAATCTCAATTTGCTCCGGGCGCAGATAATCAGCAACGATCGCCCGCGCCAGCACCTTACCATTTTCCATCGCCGGATAGGCAATCACTGGCACCGATTGCAAAATCCGATAAGCTTTCAATGTGATCAATTCTGGATCGCCAGGGCCAATACCCAAACCGTACAATTTACCATTTGCCTTAGTCATAATTCATCCTTTTTCGCTAACGCATTCACGGCCGCCGTTGCCATTGCACTGCCACCGCGCCGCCCGTGCAACGTAATAAATGGCACTCCTCGACTGTTAGCGGCGAGTTCCGCTTTGGATTCGGCGGCCCCGACAAATCCTACCGGGAAACCCAGAATTAAAGCCGGTTTGGGTGCTCCGGCATCCAGCATTTCCAGCAGTCGGAACAAAGCAGTCGGGGCATTGCCAATTGCCACAACCGCACCCTGCAAGTTGTCCAGCCATAAATCCAGGGCCGCAGCCGATCGAGTATTTCCGATTTGCCGCGCCAACTCCGGGATTTCGGAATGCCAGAGGGTGCAAATCACCGGATTGTCAGCGGGAAGGCGTTTGCGAGTGATGCCTTCTGCCACCATCCGGGCATCGCACAGAATCGGCGCGCCTGCGGCGAGGGCTTGGCGTCCGCAGGTGGCTGCACCGGGGGAAGCGGCTAAATCTGTAACAATATCAGTCATGCCACAACTGTGAATTAGTCGCACGGCTACCGATTCTAAATCGGGCGGCAAGCTTGACAAATCTGCTTCGGCTCGAATTGTGGCGAAGGATTTGGTGTAGATTTCTGTTCCGTCTCGAATGTAGTCAATCATTGTTTAAAACTGCTATGGGAAGTTTGTGGGATTTGTGAAATAGATTTTTTGAATGAACCGCGAAGATGGAAAGGAAGCGAAGGAAGAAACATCAAGAGAGATAGAAAGAGAAATGCTTAAAATTTGTCTGTTTCTATAGGATATTTTTTCACTTTCAATTCCGATTTTCGGTGGTGAACAACTCCTGCAATTGGTCGATCGCCTGCCGATCCACAAACTTACCAAATGACTCCAAAGGCTCTCGAAACCGCTGATATACCTGCAACATTCGCTCTATCGTACCGGGCATCTCGATCGCACTCACCGCCGGAAAAATTGGTCGCCCGAAGGGCAAATCTTTTCTACCCGCATAAATGTCGTAACCTTCGATCGTCTCGTGTCCTCGCTCAATCTGAATTCCCACCAGCGTGATATCAATTGGTTGGTGCTGGGCGCAGGACTTTTGGCAACCGCTGAAATGAATGTTAATCGGCTGGTCGATCGTCAATTTTTGCGCTAAATCCCTCGCCATTGCTAGGGCGTGACTTTGAGTATCTGTCGCCGCCGATGCACAGCCGCTGCTGCCGGCACAAGCCACCAAGCACGAATCTAGGCGAGTCGCTGACGAGTGCAATCCCAAATCGGCGATTTGCTGTTTTATCTCAAAAAGCTGGGAGTTGGGGACATCAGAAATCAACAGATTTTGCCACGGCGTAAGTCTCAGGGTACCGCTGGCTAGATTTTGGGCTAAATTTGCCAAATTCCGCAGTTGCTTTGATTCTAGCCTACCGAGAGGCAGTGCTATTCCGATGTAGGATAAATCCGACTGTCGCTGAGGGTGGATGCCGAGATGTCGGTGATTGGGGAGGGATTTTTCAGATAAGTCGATCAATCTGGCGGGCAAGATGCCCACCCCATAAGGAAATTCACTCTTTGTGGAACAGGCATCTTGGCTGTTTTTAGGAAATGTGCAAGATGTGAATTGCCCTAAAAATGGTAAATTCTGCTGTACCCTTTCTAGATAACTTTCAGCGCCCCAATCTGCCAGCAGGTGACGCAAACGCGGTTTTTTGCCATCAATTCGAGGTCGATTTTTTGTGTATTCAAGATAGGTGCTAGCGAGGGCGGCTAATACAGAAATACATTGTGATTCTTGGATTAAAATTCCTGTATCACCCTTTAAATACAGCCGAAAAAGGATTTCTGATTGGGTTGAACGCCCTTCAGCAGCTAATAAAATATCGTTGCGTAAATCGCCGATCGAAACCGATTCCCCGCCGTCGAAGCCAATACTGAACTTAGGCGAAAGTTCCGACAACTCAGGATGCGTTTGCAGGTAATCATCCCAAGCTTTGGCTAGCGGGCGAGTATCAAGTAACTGCTGGCGATCGATCCCGGCTGTCGGGCTTGCCATAATATTGCGAATCGGGTCAACTTCAACGCGGCGAGACGCTATCCCCAATTCCTGCAAGCGGTTCCAGACTTCCGGGGCAATTTCCGAGTTCACTTCTCGGATTTGCAAATTTGCCCGATTTGTCACTTGCAAACAGCCGGTACTGTATTGATCAGCCACATCGGCGATCGTCCAACACTGCTGCGCGTTTAAAATTCCCCCCGGAATCCGCATTCTCGATAAAACTCCGTCTCGGGCTTGGGAACCGTAAAATAAACCCGGACAAGTCGGCAAATCAGTCAAAGCTAACAAATAATCTCCTCCCCGTGCTACGCAGGGAATCCAAAAGTAAACGCCCACAAAGCGCCCCCGAAATCGGCATTCTGACTTTTACAGTTGCGGCACAGCGCCGGAATTGCACCGGACTTTCCCGCTTTCAGGTTTTAGAAAGGTATCACGAGCTGACCCACAGAAAGCAAAACCCTCAACTTTCTTAACAAAACCCTAGCGATGGCGTCCCGCCCCGCAAGCTACGCCCCTGTCTCTCCTTACATCAGCTTTCCTAATCACAGTCATCAGTTTAACTGTCGCTACACCCCTTTACAAACGTTAACAACACCGTTAATAATAGAAACATCATCCGAAC
>NZ_JAUBRA010000023.1:0-86346 GCF_036701555.1 Microcoleus sp. Pol10D4 | reverse complement strand
CAGATTGCACTCACTTTTTTCACTTCTCTATTTTATTGTGATCGCATTCCTCTTTAAAAACTGTCCGGAGTATTGATATGATATAAATAATATAATTAAGATTATGAATTCGCTATTAAAACCCGTTGAATGGATCGGCAGTTCCCGTGACGACTTGCGCGACTTTCCTGAAGATGTTCAGCAAATTATGGGTTTTGCTTTGTACCGCGCTCAACTGGGTAAAAAGCATCCTGATGCTAAACCGCTTAAAGGATTTAAAGGTGCTGGCGTTCTAGAAATTGTTGAGAATTTTGATGGAGACACTTACCGAGCGATATATACCGTAAAATTTGAAGGAATAGTCTATGTTCTTCATTCTTTTCAAAAAAAATCAAAGCAGGGAATTGCTACCCCCAAGCAAGATATAGATTTGATTGAATCTCGACTTAAGCGTGCCAAAGAACACTACAAAAAATATTTAGAACAGCAAGAATTGGAGGAACAAAATGACTGAAGAAATAAAAGTGCATTCCAGTATTGGAAATGTTTTTGCTGATTTAGGGCTACCCAATCCAGAGGAATTACTGATTAAGGCAGAACTAGCTCATCAGATTAGTGAATTAATTTCGGAACGCCAACTAACCCAGAACCAAGCAGCAAAGCTATTAGGAATCGATCGACCTACACTCTCAGCATTGATGCGCGGTAAATTATCCGAGTTCTCTACAGAACGCCTATTTCTTTTTCTCAACGCACTCGGCAGCAACGTAGAGATTAGGATTGCCCACTCGCCACCAAATGTTCAAGCTAAAACTCACATTGTCGTAGCATCATAAGTAAACAAACAAGTAAAAAATTAAAAGATTAATATGCAATCACCACCTTCAAATAAAGATTTGTCAACCATGTCGTCTATAAAATCACCAACGCTGTTTTACGAATGGCAAAATTATCGATGTGCTTATGATGTTTATAAACCAACTACTGCGACAGAAGATAGCATCCCTTTGTTATTAATTCATCCGATAGGAGTTGGTTTGTCAAGAATCTTTTGGCATAGATTTTGTGAGAGTTGGTACAAAGCAGGGAACACTAATCCGATTTACAATCCCGACCTTTTGGGCTGCGGCGATTGCGAAATGCCCGCTGTGGCTTGCTATCCTGACGATTGGGCAGCACAGTTGCAGTATTTCTTGGAAACTGTAGTCAAAAAACCTGCGATCGTCCTCGTACAAGGTGCTTTACTATGTGTAGCCTTGGCTTTAGCAAAAAGGCAGCAGGAAAGCGGCTCAAATTTAATTCGCGGCTTAGTCCTCGCGGGGCCTCCCGCTTGGGCGGTGATGAACAAACATTCGACAGAAAGACAGCAAAGAATTGTCTGGAATTTGTTAGATTCTCCCTTGGGAAACGCTTTTTATCGCTACGCCAGACGCGCTGAATTTTTGCGTTCTTTTTCTGTGAAACAACTGTTTGGCGATGCGGCAAAAGTTGACAGCGAATGGTTGGATGCTTTGCAGGCTGGGGCGGCAAATCCTGACAGCCGGCACGCGGTTTTCTCGTTTTTAGCAGGGTTTTGGCGGCAGGATTATAGCGGTACGATTCAAAAGTTCGATCGACCCGCACTCATTGTGATGGGAGAAAAAGCCTCAAGCATCAGTCAAGCGGGTAAGGAAGAGAAACCGGATGAAAGATTAGCGCAATATTTAGCCCATTTTCCCAATGCGGAAGGTTTATTAATGCCGGGGCGCAATGTTTTGCCCTACGAATCCACCGCAGAATTTGTCGCGGCTGTTGCCGAATTTGTGAACAAGTTAAATAAAAATTAAATCTCTTCCTGAAGTTGTCGTCTAATAATGACTGACACAGTTAATAGACCTCATCATGTGTCCCGATGTCGAGTAAAACAATGACTTCAGTATTTGTTTCCGTATCCTCTTCAATCGAGAACACGATACGACAATCATAGCCGCAAGAGCAGGACTGAAGACCGTCAAGTTTGCCGCCTAGTTTATGGGTACCTAAGTTAGGAAAAAATACATCTGCTTCCATTTGTTGAAGAGATTCTTCAATACGTTGCTGGAGCTCAGGATTTCGTTTGACCAACTTGCGAAATGCTCGTTTGAATTTGGGAGTCAGAACCAGTTGTCTCATGCTTCGGGCTCGTCCAAAGAGTGGCGTAATGTTGCAATAACATCCTCGGCTGACTGGTGTCGAAATTTGCCTGTACGGAAATCAGCTAAGGTTTGTTGGGCATCAGCAGCTATTTCCGCGCGGACACTCTCGCGGTGACGGTTTTGCAGGATTTTTATCAGCATTTCCTGCTGTTCGTAGGACAGTTGTAAAGCAGTTTCTAGCACTTGGTCGAGGGTATTCATAGAGTTAGGCTATTAGCTCCAAGGTTGAACAAATTGCGAAGTTGAGTAAATTGTATCGCTTATTCCAAGACTAGGCTACACTAAAAAAAATGTACTAAAGTCGGTCTTGTCATGAGCGATAACATCATTACGATCGAACCAGGTAAACGCAGTGGAAAGCCTTGCATCAGGCGAATGCGAATTACCGTTTATGATGTGTTGGGTTGGCTGGCTGCGGGAATGTCTCATGCACAGATTCTAGACGATTTTCCTGAGTTGACGGAGGAAGACATTAGAGCGTGTTTAGAATTCGGCGGTTGAAACCGCTTCTTGTCAAACAAAGTCTGCCTCCGCAGACTATGAATTTAGTTTCAACCCCGATGCCAGATCGTGGTACCATCCTTTTGATCGATCAAAGTAATCCCATTATCCTTAAGTTCGTTGCGAATACGATCGCCCTCAGCGAAATTCTTAGCTTTCCGGGCATCTTTCCGCTGCTGAATCATCACCTCAATTTCCCCATCACTCAAACCGCCAACAGCATCATTGCTATCACTTTCCGGCTGAACTTCTAAACCCAAAACCTCCGCCAAACTCACCAATGTCAGCCATTTTTGCGGCAACAAATCCGGCGCAGTTTCTGTTTTGCCTTGATGCACTAAAACATTGCCTTCCTTGCCCAATTCCTTGGCTAATTCAAACAGCACAGTCAAAGCAGCGGGAGTGTTGAAATCATTATCCATAGCTGCTTGAAATTGCTGGACTGATTTGTTATCTTCTCCAGCCAATTTATCAATTTTATCAACATCCCAACCCAGTTTAGAGCCGTGTTGACTGCCAAAAAGTAAGCCTTCCTTAAGAGTATGCCAGCCATTTTTAGCGGAGGCGATCGCCTCTTCGGTAAAATCAATTTGACTGCGATATTGCGCCATCAACACAAACAGCCTCACCGCCATCGGTTCCACCGCTTTTGACTTCTCGCTTCCTTCCAAAGCTGTATCACCCGACCAATTCCCCTCCAACAAATCGCGAATTGTAATAAAATTGTGCAAAGATTTCGACATCTTTTTGCCATTGACAGTCACAAAAGCATTGTGCATCCAATAATTAGCCAGGGACTTGCCCGTCGCGGCTTCAGATTGAGCAATTTCGTTTTCGTGGTGCGGAAAAATTAAATCGGAACCGCCGCAGTGAATGTCAATAGTTTCGCCCAAGCAATCGCGCACCATCGCCGAACATTCGATGTGCCATCCGGGGCGACCTTTTCCCCAAGATGAATCCCAAGCAGGTTCTCCCGGTTTAGCGCTTTTCCACAGGGCAAAATCTGACGAATCTTGCTTTTTTTGAGCTTCTATTTCTGCGGTTTCCAATCTACCGCTAGCCCCTGCCTGCATTTCTTCCAACTTGCGGCCGGAAAGTTTTCCGTAATCGGCAAATTGCCTCACGTTGTAGTAAACGTCGCCGCCGGAAGCATAGGCATAACCTTTATTTTCTAATTCGTGGATCAGCCGTTTAATGCCGTCCATTGTATGGGTGGCGCGGGGATATTCATCGGCCCTGAGAATATTCAGCTTGTCCATATCTGCAAAATATTCATCGATGAAGCGTTGCGCCACGGCTTCCATTGTTGAATTTGTTTCGCGGGCGCGATCGAGAATTTTGTCGTCAATATCTGTAAAATTCTGCACGTAGCGCACATCGTATCCCCGCCACATCAGATAACGCCGCACCATGTCCCACACAATGTAAGCGCGGGCGTGGCCGACGTGGCAGTAATCGTACACCGTAACGCCGCAGCAGTACATCCGCACCTTTCCTGGTTCGAGGGGTTCAAAAGGTGATTCGCGACGGGTCAAGCTGTTGTAAAGCGTTAAAGTCATTCGATTTTAGATTTTAGATTTTAGATTTTAGATTTTAGATTTTACAAGATTTACGCAGAACGTCTATGTGTAGGGTGTGCAGTGCCTCACCTTATCTGTATCAGTTGCGCGTCAAACCATTTTTGCGTTCAGGACTGTTGGTTTGTAGTTGCGATCGCCCGTTAACGAAGCTTGCACAAGAGGATCGCCCAACTGCCAGCCGAGGAAATTGGGTACTAAATCTCCTCTATCTATAGTACCGCCCCAGCCGACTCAATCTCACATCTAATTCATGTCAGGGAATCTTGACAATAATTTCCGGGACGATCCCCGTCAGCGCCGTTTTGTCAAGATTCCCTGACATATTGATCCCCAAAATCACGAAAATGCGTATAAGTACCCATAATTGAGGGAAAAGACCCCTTGACCCGATCGCAACTTGTCTGCAACATTAAGTCATGACAAAGCGATCCCAAAGAAATGCTTCGATTAAGCAGCCTTGGGAGTCGAATAGCGCGTGTGCTGCAAGCACAGCGTTGCTAGCAGCACCGATCGCACTCACAAAATCGATCTTGTCAATCAAGAATCGACAGATAAAGCTTTATTTAGATCGAACGGTGCGCGCAGAAGCCAATAAGTCCAAACCCCCGATCGCATGGGGACAAGACAAGCTAAAAACAAGCAAGGCTTCAAAGGTTGGAGAGATTTGGAAGCTCGATAATATGTAGATTTAAAAGAGTTTCTAACTCAAAAAATCAACACATTTGTGTTGCAAGAAAAAATCTAACCCGCCATCCTAAATTAGTGGAGAACAAACTCATGGCAAAAGAACGCCCACCATTAGAAGAGATGACTTTGCGACAACTCCGCAGAGTTGCTAGCGAATGTGGAGTCTCTCGCTACAGCCGGATGCGGAAATCGCAACTTCTGGCATCAATTCAAGAAATTCAACGCACCAAATTTTCCTACACCCCATCTCGCAAACTAGAGGCACAAGAAGCAGTGGAAGCAGCAAAGTTTGAACTCGGTCAAGAAGATAGAACAGGCGGTTCTTTGTCGTCTGTAGATGAAGGTTTAGCAGATTTGCCCAACGGCTACGGCGAAAGCCGGGTGGTTTTAATGCCCCGCGACCCTGAATGGGCCTACACTTACTGGGACATTCCCAACGATCGCAAAGAAGAATTGCGTCGCCAAGGAGGACAGCAACTCGCCCTGCGGATCTACGACGTTACAGATGTTAACCTCGACATTCAAAGCCCACACAGCATTCAAGAATATCCCTGCGACGAACTGGCGCGGGAATGGTACGTGCCAATCCCCGTGAGCGATCGGGATTATGCGATCGACATCGGCTACCGCTGTGCAGATGGCCGCTGGCTGGTATTAGCTCGATCGGCCCAAGTCCGCGTTCCTCCCGTCTATCCCAGCGACTGGATTGAAGATCAATTCATCACCCTCGATTGGGAAGAAGAGTTGCAAGGCAAAACCTTCGCCGAACTGGTTCCTCCGGCCAAGAAACTCGCACAAGCAGCCAATGGCGGTGGTTACAGCACCAGCAACGCCATCTACGAACAAATCTTCGGCATGGCAGAATCTGCTGAATCCCTGCGCGTAGCGGGTTCTGTCTTCGGTTCCATGCAGCACGTCGCCGGTTCCGTCCAGCAAGTCGGCATCCACGAACAAGCTCTAAGTTCCTACGTGTTCCCCTCCGGCGTCGGAATGTGGGCGGCTCCCACCATGTCCGGCCTCACCGCGTCGGGTGTCGGTATGTCCGGCCTCACCATGTCGGGTGTCGGTATGTCGGGTGTGGGTATGTCCGGCCTCACCATGTCCGGTTTCGGTATGTCCGGTGTCGGTATGTCGGGAGTTGGCTTCGCCGCCCCGATGCGCCCCCGCCAGTTCTGGTTAGTTGCTGATGCCGAACTGATCGTCTACGGGGCCACCGAGCCTGACGCTACCGTCTACGTAGGCGGACAGCCGATTAAACTCAATCCGGACGGCACTTTCCGCTTCCAGATGTCCTTCCAAGACGGCTTAATCGACTATCCGATTTTTGCAGTAGCAGCAGACGGCGAGCAAAACCGCGCCATCCACTTGAAATTCAACCGCGAAACCCCAGAACGGCGCACCAATACCAAGGAAGATGCTGTTGTGGAATGGTTGGGCTAATCGCTCGCGGTCGATCGAGCAACGGGCGATCATGCAGGTTTGTGCCAATTTTTTAACCATCACAAGGCATAGCCTCAACAGATCATGATTTGTTAAGGTTAATGCCAGACAACAACCCATAACACCCCCTATACACCGTTCTCCTGTTTTGAGGAGCGGTGTTTTTTGTATTTAGGACTTACTTAGAAACCGACGTTTTATAGCAGAATAGCTTGTGGAGCGGGCGAGCAAAAAAAGTTATACCCATTCTTAAAAGTAGGGATAAATATAGATGGGATGCCAGCATCTGTAGGCACTTAGACCAAGCCTAAGTCGGGCGCGGGACTCTCCGAATTTTAATAATTGGTATAAATTTGATGATGGTAGCAAGACTTTTTTAAATTGGTATAGCCGTTTTCAATTGAGTGAATTACAGATATCCGGCCCATGACACGACCTTGCCGTGCTCATACTTTATTGCATCCGATTGACAACTGCTAGCTTAGACAATTGTCTCAATATCTCTCTATAGATAGATGTCTACTTAACTCCCCTTCGACCTACTTAAATCAAAATTTGCATTCTGCACTCAAGCATTATTAAGTAAGCTAAAGTTTACTTAAACTTTTATTGCACAAACTCGCTAAATGCAGCGAAACAAAAGAAAGCGAGTTATGAGAGAAATAAGGCGATCGCACCGCCATTTCTCAAAAACAAATGCAAAAAATAAACTCCCCGCAGCAACGAAGCCAGAAGCGTCCCCGTCTTTTAGCGTTATTCGCTGCCACATTAACCGCCGTCTTGCTTTTATTTATTCTGCCGGCACTGACTCAACAGCCAGTCGTGCTCACCATGTTAATGCAAGGCCAAGACATTGTTAACTGGAGACCCTTTGTCAAAGAATTTGAACAGAAAAACCCCGACATTCGCATCAACCTCATAGAAGGGCCTTTTGACACCAACCTCATAGAAAATCTTTACACATCTGCCTTTCTTTTAGGCGAATCGCCCTACGACATCATCAACATGGATATTGTCTGGGTTCCCAAATTTGCAGCCGCAGGTTGGGTAAGGGATTTGACAGACAAAATTCCCCCCGAACAACTTTCCAAATTCATCCAAGGTAACGTCGAAGGCGGGCGGTATCGGGGCAAACTTTACCGCATTCCCCACGCTTCCGATGCCGGAATGCTTTATTACCGCAAAGACATTTTAGAACAAGCGAAAATTCCAGCCCCGAAAACCTTTGAAGAGATGGTAAAAATCTCTCAAAACTTACAAAAACAGGGAAAAGCAACTTGGGGTTATCTGTGGCAAGGCAAACAATACGAGGGAGTCTCTGCGATGTTTGTCGAAGTGCTCTCCGGTTTCGGTGGCTTCTGGGCAAACCCGCAAACTTTTGAAGTTGGGTTAGATAAACCGGAGGCAATTAAAGCAGTGGAATTTCTCAAAAATACGATCGCCTCCGGCATTTCTCCTCCGGGTGTCACCACCTACGGCGAAGAAGAAACCAGGCTGTTGTTTCAAAACGGCAAAGCGCTATTTTTACGAAACTGGCCCTATGTTTGGAAGCTGGCAAATGCCGAAGGATCGAATGTTAGAGGCAAAATTGCGATCGAGCCAATGCTCAGCAGTACGGGTGAAACAGGCGGTTCCTGCTTGGGCGGCTGGGGCTGGGGAATTGCCAAAACCTCAAAACATCCAGAACAAGCCTGGAAAGCAATTCAGTATCTTACCAGCGAGGAAACCCAGCGCAAATTTATTTTAGAAACTGGTTTAATTCCAAGTTACAAATCCCTATTTACCAACAAAGAAATAGTCGCCAAATATCCCCACTACCCGCAACTGCTAAAAGTAGTGGAACGCCCAGCGTTGCGCCCGCCCATAGCACAATACGCTCAAGCTTCTGATATTTTGCAGCGTTATTTGAGTTCAGCTTTTACCGGGAGAATGAGTGCAGAACAAGCAATGAAAGCAGCAGCTAGCGAAACTCGCAATTTATTAGGCAGTTTGAAACAACCCCAAGCTTCGTAAATTTGACATCTTGCCTCTGTCAGAAACAGGCTTTCCGGCCTGTTCCACAAAGAGTGAATTTTTATATTGTGGGGAGTAGGGGTTGGGCATCTTGTCCGCCCCAACAGGCATCTTGCCTGTTCCACAAAAAGTTAATTCAATTGTGGGATGGGCATCTTGCCCGCCCAAAAATAAATAAAAGCTGAACAATATGCAATTAGACAAGATGCGACAGCGCGAACAAAAAACCGGGTGGATATTAGTAGCACCAGCTTTGATAATTCTGATGCTAGTATTTGCTTACCCAATATTGCGCGCTTTTTGGCTGAGTTTATTCACCCAAAACCTCGGTACAGAATTAAAACTCGTTTTTTCCGGTTTTGCTAACTACAGTCGAATGTTAGGTGACGGGCGTTTCTGGCAAACTTTAGGCAACACCACAGTATTTACTGTCGCCTCTGTTTTACTGGAATTAATTCTCGGCATGGGCATTGCTTTAGTCTTAAATCAATCCTTCGCAGGACGCGGCATTGTTCGCACAATCTCCCTGCTACCTTGGGCGCTGCCGACGGCATTGATGGGAGTAGCTTGGGCGTGGATTTTTAACGACCAATACGGCGTTATTAACGACATTTTGAGGCGATTAGGATTGATTCAAAATAGCATTAGCTGGCTGGGCGCTCCGACTTTGGCAATGATGGCAGTGATTACAGCAGATGTGTGGAAAACTACGCCGTTTGTCAGCTTGCTTTTGCTAGCGGGATTGCAATCGATTCCCGGTGATTTATACGAAGCCCACGCCATTGACGGCGCGAGTAGCTGGCAGAGTTTCCGTCAAGTTACCGTGCCCCTGCTGATGCCGCAAATTGTGATTGCTGTGCTGTTTCGATTTGCCCAAGCTTTCGGCATTTTTGACTTAATTCAGGTGATGACGGGAGGGGGGCCGGCGGGGGCAACGGAGACGGTTTCTATCTACATTTACAGCACGGTAATGAGGTATTTAGACTTTGGGTATGGGGCGGCTTTGGTGGTGTGTACTTTTTTGATGTTAGTGGCAGCAGTTGCGATCGCCGCTTACCTGTTATCGAGAGCCCGCATCAATTGATTTTAGATTTTAGATTTTAGATTTTAGATTTGAGGATTGTAGATTGTAGATTTTAGATTGCTGAACGGTTTGATTTTTTCCTTTCA
Organism: Microcoleus sp. Pol10D4; assembly: GCF_036701555.1. Classification (NCBI taxonomy): domain Bacteria; kingdom Bacillati; phylum Cyanobacteriota; class Cyanophyceae; order Oscillatoriales; family Microcoleaceae; genus Microcoleus; species Microcoleus sp. Pol10D4. Next base: position 76,802 of record NZ_JAUBRA010000023.1, on the reverse strand, counting down.
TTGGTATAAATTATGTCGATCGCCCGCGAACAACCCACGAAAAAAGCCTTTAACATCCGGCAATTAATCTTGCCAATCTCGGCGATATTAATCGTCGCATATTTTCTCGCACCCATTATCTGGCAAGTGTTAACATCTTTCAAAGTAAATGCGGATATTTCAGCGATTCCGAACGTCTACATTCCCAAACGAATTACTTTCGAGCATTACCTGTCCCTATTCCAGCGCCGCCCCTTTGCACTTTACATTTTAAATAGCGCTTTTGTTTCCATTACTTCAACATTGCTGTGTTTAGCAGTAGGCGCTCCCGCAGCTTACGCTTTAGCCCGGTTGCGGCTGTGGAGCGAGAAAATCATCCTGGCAAGTGTGACCATTGTAACGCTATTTCCGGCGGTGCTGCTATTTTTGGGACTGCTGGAAATTGTCAAAGCTTTGGATTTAGGCAATAATTATTTAGCATTAATTATTCCTTACACCGCGATCAATTTGCCGCTGACAATTTTGGTGATGCGGAGTTTCTTTCAACAATTGCCAAAAGATTTGGAAGATGCCGCTAAAGTTGACGGATACAACACTTTTCAAATGCTGTGGCAAATCGTCCTACCGATGACATTTCCAGCCTTAGTCACAACTGGAATTTTAACATTTATTTCAGCTTGGAACGAGTTTATTTTTGCACTAACATTTATGACTCGCGAATCTTTAAAAACTATCCCCGTCGCAACTGCCCAACTCAGCGGGGTGTCAGTATTTGAGATTCCTTACGGGCCGATCGCCGCAGCTACCGTTTTGGGAACTTTGCCCTTGGTTTTGCTGGTTTTGGTGTTCCAGCGGCGCATTGTTCAGGGTTTAACAGCCGGGGCGGTAAAAGGATAAATCGATTTTAAATTTTAGATTTTAGATTTTAGATTGAACTGGTTCCTGGGCTCTGGCTGGGAACGAGTCAAACAACACAGTCAACAGTCAACAGTCAACAGTCAACAATCAACAGTCAACAGTCAACAGTCAACAGTCAACAGTCAACAGTCAACAGTCAACAGTCAACAGTCAACAGTCAACCGTCAACAGTCAACACTTTAAAAATCATGGCAAAATTGCAACTCAAAAACCTCAATAAAACCTACAGCCCTAAAGTAGTTCCCGTAAAAGACATTAGTTTGGATGTCAGCGAAGGAGAATTTCTGACCTTGCTGGGGCCGTCGGGGTGTGGAAAATCTACGACGCTGCGGTTAATTGCAGGGTTGGAACAGCCAACTAGGGGCGAGATTAGAATTGGCGATCGCAATGTCACTTATCTCAGACCGGGCGATCGCGATATTGCAATGGTTTTTCAAAGTTACGCGCTGTATCCGCACATGACAGTATACGAGAATATGGCATCGAGCCTCAAACTTCGCAAAATCTCCTCCGGTGAAATCAATCGGTTAGTGACGGAAGTTGCCACATCCCTCGGATTGACGGAATTAATCGATCGCAAACCCGGAAAACTATCAGGCGGACAGCGGCAGCGAGTCGCCCTCGGCCGCGCTTTAGTGCGCCAACCGGAAGTATTTTTGCTCGACGAACCTTTGAGCAATCTCGACGCATTATTACGGGAAAAAGTTAGGGCCGAACTCAAACAATTATTTTCCTCCCAAAAAGCTCCTGTAGTGTACGTAACTCACGACCAAACCGAAGCAATGACCCTTTCTACGAAAGTCGCAGTTCTCAACAGCGGCAACGTGCAGCAACTAGACCCGCCACACTTAATTTATACTCGTCCGGCAAATCAGTTTGTAGCTGGTTTTGTGGGCAGCCCGCAAATGAATTTGCTCGTGCTTAAATGCCAGGGAAATTTTGCGATTTTGGGCGATTTTCGAGTTCGACTACCAGATATGCCGACTGTGCCGCCAGAAATTGTGTTAGGAATTCGCCCGGAACACGTCGGCTTTACAGATGTAGAGGCCGGCAATATGTCGGCCCCAGAGGCAATTAAAGGTGAGGTTTTTTTAGTGGAAAACTTGGGGATGCAAAATTTAGTTAGCGTCCGAGTTAAAGGTTTGGAGTCAGTAACGGTGCGGGCTTTGCTGCCAAATGACGGCCACTGGAACTCAGAAATTGTAGAGCTGGTTTTTCCGCCTCAGTTGCTGCACTGGTTTGACGTGAAAACGGGCGATCGCTTGCAATAAGAATTTGCCCTGCATACCATGCTTGATTAAAAATTGTCTAACCATGTGTATAAAAATATGTTTTTTGCTTCTAACTAAGTTATGACTTTAGTTAGAGGTATAACTATTTGGCTGCTGTTAACGTGATATTCATGTGTAAAAAAGCTAATTGGCTGACACATAGGTTGCGTGTTTACCAGATTTTATCGCTAACCTATAACTCTATTTAGGTGGTTAATCGCAAGTTAAAGCTAAGTTGGCTTTCCCTCGCATTAGCTGCTAATTTTGGAGCGAGTCAATTAGATGAAAAAATGTTGAAAATTATCACCAATCAACTTAGGGAGTATTACTGAGATGAATTTGATTTCCACAGCCATTGCTCGCATCAGTTCCCTGCTTAAGGGCTTTCAAATCAAGAGTTTTTTGAGTGTTGTCCTAGTCGGTTTTCTGGTGCTGACAACCACTGTTGATTCGGGACGCACTAACAAAGGTTTTGGCACGCAAGCAAGCTCAAACTCTGAGCTAAACAATCCTGAAAGACCCCAAACAACGCGGGAATGGAGGCAAGAAGCTCGCGAAACCTCAGACTCTCCCGGCGAACGAGCTCAGAAGATTGGGCAAGAGGCAGGAGCAGCCGTGAAAGAAATGGGGGAGATGTACCAAGACACTGCTAAGAGAAGTATCCGCGAATTAAAGGATTAGTAGCTCCACCTAAAAAAATATAACACTTTGAGAAACCTGATTGCTTTCGGGGCGCAGCCAAGAGTGCTCGCCCTTCCAGGTTTCTGAACACCTGAAAAGTTTGACGTTTAAATAAGTTGAGCTACTTAATACGGCAGACGCAATCAAGTAGGCGAGCATAAATAAACTAGAACAGATGTTCAAAAACCCAGTTTCACCTGACAAACTGGGTTTTTGAGTTGGAAGTCTTTTATGTTAAATTAAATCAAATTCCGATTAAAAAACCGTTAATCAGACTCGGTGGTTAAAACTGAGATATTGCAGTATTCTCAATCAGCAGTTCAAGGGTACGCTAGCAACAACGGCCCACAATATAGAATTTTCCCGTAATTCCTGATGAATAAATATCTTAACAGTCTTTGCTTAACTGGCCTGCTGTTCATCCTGCCTGTTTGTCATGCGACAATTGCCCACGCTCAACTTCCCGAAACTTCGGATACTAATGCCAAGCAAACAAATCTCCTTAAAGATGAACTGTAGTTTGGCTTAACAAAACCGGGAGGCGAGACAATTTCTCAATCAGAATGGCAGGAGTTAGTCAAGGCAGTTATTACCCCTCATTTTCGGGAATGGCTAACCGTATTAGACGGCTCCGGGCACTTTCTAAACAGCTCGGGAATTCGGATTTGAGAAAACTCTAAAAGAGTTATTTTAATTTATGAAAGTAGTCATGAAAAAAATCAAGTTATTCATAAAGATATCGTAACTTACAAGCGCACTTTCCTGCAATAGTCAGTGCTGCGGGCTACCAGCGAAGTTAAGGTTTCTTTCTGATGCGGTCATCGAATCAGCGTATTTATGATATTATTCGTGGTAATCAAGGTCATATCCTCAAAGATAAGTAGGGTGCAGGTGCAAGAAAAATCATAATTTGTGGGTATCGATCGCAGATTGCAAAAAATCGCTAGAAAAACCTGCCCAGGAGAAAACAAAAACATGATAAACGATGGCAACCAAAAAGCTGAAGCGCCTGAAACCGAAGATGCACAAAATTTGTCCGCCATGGCGAAAGCTTTTCTTGTTAACGTGGCTTGGTCTTACGCAGAGTCATTGGAGCGCATGAAACGAGCTCGAAATCCACAGGAACCCGCGCCGGAATCTCCGAAAGAACAAGTCGAACCTGATCCTGAAAAAAATTAATGAAAGACTATTAATGCGAGCGATTTGCCCAACTATCTGGGGGTGCGATCGAACGCAATAGTCAATTAGCTGTTTTGAGTGAAGAACAATCTACTCAGAACAGCGAACTGTTCAGCTTAAGCCGAGTTTGTATTGGATTTTACAATAAACAAAAACTGAAAGCCCCGTGACGCTTCAACAAGCTCAGGAAAAGCTTTAGTCGGGGGATGACAACTGCGTTGCAGGTTGGAACCGCAACCTATATCTATCCATCAAAGAGATTTAAACTAAACAAAGTACGGTTTTACCGCTACAGTGTACAAAACAAATAACCAATTTTTAGATCGGTCTCATGTCTAATTCAAAAATGATTGGTAAAGCGATCGCAGGTAGCCTTTGCTTGGGCATCCTCATTAGCTTCAACGCCTCACTCGGCCCAGCATCCGCAGCAACACCAACAATTGCCCAAGAAACAGCAGCCCCGGCCGCTAGCAGCCTCGACCAGCAACTCCTAGGCCAATGGCAAGGCACAGTCCCCTCCGGTCAGTCTTTCACCTTCGTCTTTGCCCCAGAAGGCAAATTGTTTCTCATGGCTAAAGGCCCCGACGGAGCCGCCCGCGCCAAAGAAATGAGGTACAAAGTTAATCTCGGTGAAAAGCCGATGCACATTGATGTCGGCCTCAGCAGCACAGAAACCGTTGAGACTGTTTTTGAGTTGACTCCCGAAGGTCAAATGCGCCTTCAGTTGCAAGGCACTAATCCCGGACAGGCCAGACCTAATTCCTTAAACGAGCAGGCAACCGTGTTTAAAAAGGTTTCCGAGGCCACTGCACTGCCTGCTGACACTCAAGTCATCGGTTTTTAAGGAAAATTGCAGGCAGAAGGCACTCCAGTAGTTCTGAGTTTTGAGTTTTAAGTTATAAACAATTTAAAATTCAAAACTCACCCACAGCGAAGCGTTGCGAGGAATGTTAGCTTTGGCCATCTGTTATGCAAAGCAACCTTAAAATCTTCCCCGTGCCTTCTGCCTTCAACAGGCCCTGCTACAATCCACTTAATCTCCATTTAACTGCCATAGACTTCCATGAGTGAAACCGTCCTAGAAGTTCGCAACCTGCGGGTTCAATTTCAATCTGCGGACGCAGGCGATGCGTCTGCAACCGTCAAAGCGGTTGACGGCATTTCCTTTGAGGTCAAGCGAGGGCAAACTCTGGGCATCGTGGGAGAGTCGGGGTCTGGAAAATCGGTAACATCCCTGGCTGTTATGGGTTTGCTGTCGAGTTCGTCAACGAAAATCGATGGCGAAATTTGGTTTTCTCCGAGAAAAGACGGCGTTAGCAATGGGCCTGTGAATCTGCTGGAAATGCCGGACAGGGAAAAACAAACATACCGGGGCAGCCAGATTGCGACAATTTTTCAAGAGCCGATGAGTTCGCTAAATCCCGTTTATACGATCGGATTTCAACTCACAGAAGCCATTTGTTTGCACCAACAGGTGTCGCAGACAGAAGCGCGACGCCAAGCTGCTTCTCTGCTGCAAGAGGTGAAGCTGCTACCGGGCGACGATGAGATCAGGCAGCGGTGTTTGGCTTTGCGGCAAGAGCATTCCCGGGCTGCTGCGGGGAATCAAGCAGGTATGGAGGACGATCGCGATTTGATGCAGCTCGTCAACGGCCAAAAACAAGCTATGCTCGATCGCTATCCCCACGAACTTTCAGGCGGTCAAATCCAGCGCGTGATGATTGCAATGGCCATTTCTTGCAATCCAACTTTATTAATTGCTGATGAACCTACCACGGCTTTGGACGTAACCGTGCAGGCAACAATCTTAGCTTTGCTGCGGGAGTTGCGGGACTCTAGGGGCATGGCAATGATTTTTATTACCCATGATTTGGGCGTCATTGCTGAAATTGGCGATACGGTGGCGGTGATGTACCGAGGTAAGATTGTTGAGTGCGGTGCGATCGAACAAATTTTCAGCAATCCCCAACATCCTTACACAAAAGGTTTATTAGCTTGCCGCCCAACTCTCGATCGGCAAAGGCGTCGCTTGCCGACAGTTTCCGATTTTATGGATGTCACCACAAATGCTAGCGGCGAATTAGTAATTGTCGAGAAAAATGCCGATTTAGACGGCGACAACAGCGGGGGAAATCCCGCTTTTGCAACAGGAAAACCGCCTCGGCTGCCGCATATTTCCGAGCCTTTGCTAGCTGTTAATAACTTGCGCGTCGGTTTTCCAGTTCAGGGGATGTTTGGCGAAACTAAACGCTTTTTTATGGCGGTCAACGATATTTCTTTTGAGGTTTACCCGGGCGAGACTTTGGGTTTGGTGGGCGAGTCGGGCTGCGGCAAATCTACTTTGGCGAGAGCTTTGCTGCAATTAATTCCGACAGCCAGCGGTAAAGTGTTTTTTGAAGGTCAAGAAATTACGCCTCCTACGAGAAGTAGCTCGGCATCGCAGTGGATGGCTAATTATCGGATGAAAAAAGACTACGATCGCAAATTGCGGTGGCTGCGGCGCGATATGCAAATTATTTTTCAAGACCCTTTTAGTTCTCTCGATCCGCGCCTAAATGTTGGGGATGCGGTGATGGAACCGATGGTGATTCACCGCTTTGGTAAGAACCAGAAAGAACAGCGCGATCGGGCTGCTTATTTGTTGGATAGAGTGGGTTTAAATCCCGATTTTATGCGGCGCTACCCTCACGAGTTTTCGGGCGGACAGCGGCAGAGAATTTGTATTGCTAGAGCTTTGGCTTTGAATCCTAAGTTTATTATTTGCGACGAGTCGGTTTCGGCATTAGATGTGTCGGTTCAGGCGCAAGTTTTAAATTTGCTGAAGGAGTTGCAGACAGAGTTTGGGCTGACTTATATTTTTATTTCTCACGATTTGAGCGTGGTCAAGTTTATGAGCGATCGCGCGATCGTCATGAACAAAGGTAAAATCGAGGAAATTGGCACTGCTGAGCGCATTTACCGCCAACCGCAGCAAGCTTACACGCGGCAACTCATAGCTTCTATTCCTGCGGGGAATTTGGAGCGAATTCGCCAACAGCAACTAGGTCGCCAAGCTGCTTGGCCCCCATCGCCTGCGGATGAATCAGAACAAAATTGATATCTAGTGTTTTTAACTCGCATCAAGTACCAATTGCCTGTTACCAATTACCAATTACTAATTAGCCATTACGTGCGGACATCTCGTGCAAGGAAAAACTGCTACGAAGATTTTTTTCCTTTTATCGTCACAAATCAGCAGTTTATATTTATTTTAACTTCATAAGTTATGCTCAAATTCAACCTGTTTGAACTTGACTAATATTCCGGGCTGTTTAACCCACAGCCAGTGATATCCACGCAGTATTTTCGTACATCCAACGCGGTCATTCCTGGACGCAAAAAGTGGTATAACACACTACTATAACGCGGTAAGGAGCTTCATGTGCAGCGTACATAATTAGGTTCTGCGTTCAGGACTACCTAAATTAGGCTAAATGTCCAATGACTAACAACAATAAGTAGCGTAGTATTATAGATAAACTCTCTCTATGAGCCGGAAAAAGTAGAAAATGCCCACCCCAGCTAAAAAGAGATTGCTCCCTAATTCCGTAAATACACTTAATTATCTGGTAGGGTTGCGTAGATTTACGCAAAGTTTAAAAGGCTAGATTTCGCAAGCTAGGAAAGTTTTACAATATTTAAACATCTTTATTCTTGTAATTTTGGCTCATCAAAAGTAAAACGGGATCAAGAGTAAAAAAATGAAATCTTCTGTTCGTATCGAAGAATCAAAAAGCACTAAATTCTCGAACTTAATGCAAGTGTTGTGGACAAAAATTACGGCAGCAGTCACCAGAATAGAAAAGGCAGAAGGCAGCAAGGAGTATGAAAAAAAAATTAGCGTAGCGACGATCGCCCCTGGCAGTTTATTCTCAATTTTGATAATTGTACTGCTGGTGTTAAATGGGTGGCTCGTAGCTGGCAGCGGCGATAATTTCTATGCCCGCCAAGTCGCCCTGGGATTTTTGGTAATAGCAAATATTGTGTTTTTGGCGGTATCGGGGCGCTCAAAAGCTTCTGCTGTCGCAGCCCAAAACGATCGCCCATCCAGCGAACCCAACGGGGGCGATCGCTTTTTCAACCTCTCGCTAGATCTGCTGTGCGTCCTTAGCTTTGACGGTTATATAACACTCATCAACCCAGCAGCAGAAAAAATCCTCGGCTATTCCCCAGGAGATATGATTGGCCAACTCTTCATTGAATTCGTGCATCCAGACGATCGCGAAACTACTTTAAAAGAAGCTGAAAGTTTTGCTGCGGGGAATAATACCGTTGGGTTTGAAAACCGCTGGCGCTGTCGAAACGGCTCTTACAAGTGGATAGCCTGGACTGCTACCCGTTTTTGCGAGGAAGAATTGATCTATGGTGTCGGCCGCGACATTTCCGCTCAAGAACAAGCAGAAGCAGCGCTGCAAGAGAGTCAGCGTTTTGTTGAGCGAATTGCCAATACCAGTCCGAATCTTCTCTTTGTTTACGATGAAAGCGAGCAGCGAAATGTCTACAGCAACCGCGAAATCAGTGACATCCTCGGCTATACGAGCGCAGAAGTTGAAAACATGGGCAGCAATCTGCTGCCCACCATCATCCACCCTGACGACTTAGCTAAATTTCCCGGCTATTTTAAGCAATTAGAAAATGCTCCCGACGGCGAAGTTATTGAGTACGAATATCGGGTACGCGACAAACATAATTGTTGGCACTGGTTAGTCAGCCGGAATATTGTATTTAGCAGAACAAAGGAGGGAAAAATTCAGCAGCGTCTCGGTGCTGCTACGGACATTACAGAGCGCAAAATAGCAGAACAAGCTTTAGCAGAACAATTGAAACTTTCTTTATTCACAGCAGATGTGGGAATTGTTCTAACTCAAAACCAGGGTTTGCGTACAACTTTGCAATATTGCGCCGATGCAGTTGTGCGCCATTTGGATGTTGCCTTTGCTCGGATTTGGACATTGAATGAAAACGGAAGTGTATTGCAACTGCAAGCAAGCGCGGGGATATATACTCATATTGACGGCGCTCACAGCCGCATTGCTGTCGGCGAGTTCAAGATTGGTTTAATCGCCCTGGAGCGACAACCTCACATCACTAATTCTGTAAAAGAAGATCCCCGAATCCAGGACAAAAAATGGGCCTCACGAGAAGGAATGGTGGCTTTTGCTGGATATCCGCTAATTGTTGACAATCAGTTGCTGGGAGTAATAGCAATGTTTGCTCGCCAGGAGTTGAACGAATCAATGCTGATTGCTTTGGCGTCAAGTGCCGATACGATCGCCCTGGGAATTAAGCGCAAACAAACAGAAGAAGCTCTCGCCAGACAACAGCAAACTTTGAGGGCAATTATTGACAACGCTCCGATCTGGGTATGGCTGACAAATGCTAGCGGGCGGATGTTATTAATTAACAAAACTTTCTGCGAAGATGTGGCTATACCTGAATCAAGATTTTTAGCAGCATCTCACTATTCCGAAGTTTTGGGATTAGAAGCATCTGCTACGTGCATGGAATCTGACACGCAAGCGTGGAGCCAAGATATTCCCTGTTATACTGAAGAAGTGATGCAGCTTGCTGATGGTAAAGAATATTATTTGGAGACAATTAAAACTAAGGTCAAAGATGATTTTGGAAACGCTATCGGCTTAATAGGTTTGGGTTTGGACGTTACAAAACAAAAAGAATCTCAAAGACAGTTGCAAAAGTCGGAAGCAAGATTCCGGAAATTAGCGGAGCAGGAAGCGCTACTGAACCAGCTAGCTAGCAATATCCGCGAATCTCTAGATTTAGATACTATTTTGGCAACAACTGTGCAGCAGATTCGCGACTTGCTGCAAGTCGATCGCTGTGTGTTTATCTGGTATTTGCCCGACGCTTCGCCACCTGCTTGGGATGTCGTCCACGAATCTAAAAATGATGATTTGTTCTCGCTTTTGGGTTATTACCCTGCTGACATAACGGGTACGCTGCCGCAAAAAATCGCTAAGTTGGAAGTTTATCAAATAGATGATGTTGCAACTTTCAGCAATCCAGTAGAAAGGGAATTCTTTTTGCAGGTGGGTTACAAGTCTGTCTTGGATTTGCCGATTAAAAGTGCCGGAGGTTTAACTGGTGTTGTTAGCTGCGTTTCTTGCAGGGAGGTTCGTAAGTGGACAAAAGAGGAAGTGGAGTTAATGGAGGCAATTGGCGATCAATTGGCGATCGCCATCAGTCAATCCGAACTCTACACTCAAAGCGTCGATTCAGCCCGGATAGCGCAAGAACAAGCTGCCAAACTCGAAGTAACTCTGTGCGAACTCCAGCAAGCTCAAACTCAGCTCGTGCAGGCAGAAAAAATGTCGAGTCTCGGTCAGATGGTAGCAGGAATTGCCCACGAAATCAATAACCCGGTCAGCTTTATCTTCGGCAATCTTACCTACACAGAAGAATACGCCAGAAACCTGATGAAACTGCTGCAAATGTATCGAGATGAATACCCGGAACCTTCTCCAGCGATTCAGGAGGAAATAGAAGTTTTAGAGCTGGATTTTGTGCTAGACGACTTGCCGAAAATGCTGTCTTCTATGCAGGTGGGAGCTACTCGCATCCGGAATATCGTGCGGAGTTTGCGAAATTTCTCTCGCCTCGATGAATCTGACATGAAAAAGGTTAACATTCACGAAGGCATCGACAGCACATTGATGATTTTAGAACACCGTCTGAAAGTTCAGCCCGTTAATGTAGCGGCTACGGAGTACCATCGCCCAGCAATTCAAATCGTTAAAGAATACGGAAAATTGCCACTGGTGGAGTGCTACGCCGGACTATTGAATCAGGTGTTTATGAATATTATTGCTAACGCTATTGACGTGTTACAAGAACCGCTCGAAAATCCGGGAATTATCCGCATTAGTACAGAGGTAGAAGGTACTCTCGCTGTGATTAAAATTGCTGATAACGGTGCAGGTATTACCGATCAAGTCAAGCAACGGATATTTGACCCCTTCTATACTACCAAACGGGTCGGTTCAGGAACGGGGATGGGTTTAGCGATTTCCCATTCAATTATTGTAGAAAAACATAAAGGTGAAATTAAGTGTTTCTCGGTGGTGGGGAAAGGCACTGAATTTATAATCGAGATTCCGATTAAAAGGACAGACAAGTAAATTTATTTTTCGACGAAAATACTAAGGTGCATCAGTTGGAAAAACCATATTTTTTTGTACTAACCTTAAGAATGACGCACCCGACAGGCTACAAACAGAGAAAAGTTATTTTTCCATAAATTTGTCTGGTGCGTATTGCCAGCCCTCCAACTAAAATTGATATGATATTAAAAATCTAACATCTCAAATCTCAAATCTCAAATGGCATTACCTCCCGGCAGTTTCGGTTTACCCCTAATTGGCGATACCCTCAACTTTTTGCAAGATGCCCAATTCGCCAAAAAACGCCAGCAGCAGTACGGAAATATTTTCAAAACCCGCATTTTCGGACAGCCTACCGTGTTTATGTGTGGCCAAGAGGCTAATTTGTTTGTTTTAAGCAATGACAACCAATATTTTGCTGTGACTTGGCCTCCCAGCACCAAAGCGCTTTTAGGGCCGCTTTCTTTGTCGCTCCAAACGGGTGCTAACCACCAAAATCGCCGCAAGTTGCTGTACCAAGCATTTCAGCCGCGAGCTTTAGCCGGCTACATCGGCGGGATGGAAAATATCACTCAGTGCTATTTGGAAAAATGGGCCAAAATGGAAACGCTGACTTGGTATCCCGAACTGAGAAATTATACTTTTGATGTGGCGGGTAAGTTGTTAGTAGGGATTGATAATGGTTCGGAAACCGCGCTAGGACATTATTTTGAAACGTGGTGCAATGGTTTATTTTCGATTCCTTTAGATGTGCCTTGGAGTCTGTTTGGCAAGGCGAAAAAGTGCCGAAAGCTGCTGTTGGCAGAACTTGAAAAGATTATTCTCAATCGCCAGCAAGGAACCCCTAGTGGCAAGGATGCTTTGAGTTTGCTGATTTCGGCTCGCGATGACGAGGGAAATAGTTTGAGTTTGGATGAGTTAAAAGATCAAGTGCTGTTGCTGCTGTTTGCGGGACACGAAACTTTAACTTCGGCGATCGCCTCTTTTTGTCTTCTCCTAGCTCAACATCCCGATGTGATGGCAAAAGTGCGGGCCGAACAGCAGCAGTTCCCCGCAACTGAACCGCTAACCTTGGAACAACTCAAACAAATGACTTATTTAGAACAGGTGCTGCGAGAAGTGCTGCGGTTGGTTCCACCGGTGGGAGGCGGCTTTCGGCAGGTAATTAATGCTTGCGAGTTCGGCGGCTACGAAATTCCCAAGGGTTGGATGGTACTTTATCAAATCAATCAGACGCATCAGGATAGTGCAGTTTATCCCGAACCCGATCGATTCGACCCCGATCGATTTAACTCGGATCGATCGGCTAAACCTTTCAGCTACGTGCCATTTGGTGGAGGTTTGCGAGAATGTTTGGGCAAAGAATTTGCCCGGTTAGAGATGAAGTTGTTTGCGGCAAAGATTGTTCGGGAGTTTGAATGGGAGCTTTTACCTGATCAAGATTTGGATTTAATCAGAGTACCGACTCCGCATCCCCGCGACGGTTTGCGAGTGAAATTTCGTCGAACAACTATGAAATAAGTAGAAGCTTCAGTTTTACACCCTCCTTATTTTCCTCTTCTTCTTGAGAACAGGCTTTCCGGCCTGTTCCACAAGAGATGAATTTTATTGTGGGGGGTAGGGGTTGGGCTTCTAGCCCGCCCTGAAAGCCTGATTGATAATGGTGCAAGATCTCAGTCTCAATCAACATCCAATTGCATCGGCCCCAAATACTTAGTTAAATAAGGAGAAAAAACCTCATAAATCAGCGTCAGTGGCTTGCCGTGATGCCAAAACAAATAGTGTCGCCCCCAAAAAGGCCCCGACTGTTCAAAAGCTGACTCCAAAGCCACGGAATCACCGCAATAAATGCCCTGCACATCGCGATACAATTCTGTCCGCAGCCTCGCTAAACTAGCCCAAATTGGCAAAGATTTATTTTGTAAATATTCATCTACGTGGCTCGCTTCCCACCAAGAAGTAGCATAGGCCAGGCGCTGTCCCGAAGCTGTCCGCAGCCACACTTGGCGGCGCAGGCGCGGCCCCGGAACGGCGACAATTTGCTGGGGCGCGCCGTCTGCGTCTTCACCCACTAAAGACATATCGATGACATCAACTTCTGTGGGTTCCCCTGTCAGCAGTTGCAGGTGACGGGTGGGAGAACCGTCACCCAGGAGCAGTATTTGCCACGCCGGTGCGAGCTTGGCGTGGGGCAAACCCTTCTGTACTGCGTCTTCGGCTCCTTCCCACAGGGGGTTGAGAGCGTGCCAGGTGCGGCTGTTTTTGGGTGTGAATGTTGCAGTCAAGGGTCTTTACAAAACTTAATTTTTTGTTTATTATAACGCTTCTTCAATTATCCACTCAAAAATTAAAAATTGATCGACCGAGGACGATCGCCCGTAGGAGCTCCGGTTAAATAGTTATAATACTTCTGTTCGGGATTTTTATTCTTTCTTCTTCCTCTTTCCTTCTTCCTTCTTCCTTCCACTATATGTTACGAATAACAGAAATAAAACTCCCCCTAGATCATCCTCAAGATGCGATCGCCAGCGCCATTCTCAAAAAGCTGCAAATTCCCCCCGAAGAATTGCTCGGCTATTCCATCTTCAAGCGCAGCTACGATGCTCGTAAAAAAGCAGAAATTCTCCTTGTCTATATTGTGGATGTAGAAACGACACAGGAAAAGCAACTTCTTCAACGCTTCAAAAAAGATCCTCATGTAATGGTGACACCAGACACGAGTTATCGCTATGTAGCCAAAGCCCCCAGCAATTTGACGATTCGCCCCATTGTGATTGGTACAGGGCCGTGCGGTATGTTTGCAGGTCTAATGCTGGCACAAATGGGGTTTCGCCCCATCCTTTTAGAACGCGGAAAAGCAGTGCGCGATCGCACGGTTGACACGTTTGGATTTTGGAAGAAAAAAGCAGAATTCAATCCAGAATCTAACGCCCAGTTTGGCGAAGGTGGTGCGGGTACTTTTTCCGATGGCAAGCTCTACAGCCAAGTTAAAGATCCTCAACATTATGGACGGAAGGTGTTGACGGAACTTGTGAATGCAGGAGCTTCACCGGAAATTTTATATATTAATAAACCGCATATTGGCACCTTCAAACTGGTGGGAATTGTCCAAAGCCTACGCGCCCAAATAGAAGCATTAGGTGGAGAAATTCGGTTTCAAAGTCGTGTGGAAGATATCCAGATCGAAAATGGAAAAGTGCAGGGACTTACCCTCGCCAGCGGAGAATATATTGCTAGTAATTATATAGTTCTGGCGGTGGGACACAGCGCCCGCGATACTTTTGAAATGTTGTTTTCGCGCGGGGTTTACATCGAGGCTAAACCTTTTTCTATTGGTTTTCGGGTGGAACATCCGCAGACTATCATCGATCGCTGTCGTTTTGGCGATCGCGCGGGCCATAAGCTTTTGGGTGCCGCCGATTACAAACTGGTTCACCATTGCCAAAACAATCGTTCTGTGTATAGTTTCTGTATGTGTCCCGGTGGTTTGGTAGTGGCGGCTGCGTCAGAACCGGGGCGACTTGTTACTAATGGGATGAGTCAATATTCTCGCAATGAACGCAATGCTAACAGCGGGATTGTGGTGGGTATCACGCCGGAGGATTATCCCGGTCATCCCTTAGCAGGAATTGAGTTTCAGCGTCGTCTAGAAGAACGGGCATTTGAGCTAGGAGGTGGCACTTACAACGCCCCTGGGCAGCTTGTGGGTGATTTTTTGGCGAATCGCCCTTCCACGGCACTAGGCGCTGTGCAGCCGTCTTATACGCCGGGAGTTGTGATGACTGATTTGAGCGAAAGTTTGCCAGATTATGCGATCGCAGCCATCCGCGAAGCACTTCCGGCTTTTGATAAACAGATTAAAGGATTTGCGATGGATGATGCGGTTTTGACTGGGGTGGAAACGCGCACTTCTTCACCAATTCGGATTAAACGCAAGGAAGATTATCAGAGTTTGAATACAGAAGGCCTTTATCCTGCTGGGGAAGGTGCAGGATATGCGGGTGGAATCCTGTCGGCGGGGATTGATGGGATTAAGGTGGCGGAGGCGGTTGCTTTGAGTATTTTGCGATCTTCAAACCACAAAATTTGAGGCTGGATCAACCAACTGCAAATTCGGTGTATTGTCGGACATGAGGTGCGTGATAGGCTAGCACAATTTCCTGGGATGGGACGCCTCGTGCTACTAACTGATCGGCGATCGCTTCTTCAGTCCCGTCATGCTGCACCCAAATTTTCCCATCTTTAATATCTACATGAATCACACAGCCATAAATCCGAGTGCTACCGTTTTTCCAACCCACATTTACAAGTTGATAGCGATCGCTTACCCGATCGAAAATCGTCTCGCTGGAAACTGGATCGTTAGGCGATCGTCGCTGGGATCGTTCAGTTAGCAACTCCTGAATATATTGACGATACAAACTTACTTTATCCATTGAGAAATCTCCTCTTTTTCTGTATCGTAAACTAAAAGCGGAATTTGATTGCGTTCAATCACCCTTTGAATAAATGAGTAGTTGAAAAATCTAGTGTAAACATCTAAGGGAACTGCCAAGTAGAGAGTTCTCTCTGGATCGTCATATTCTAATGCAATCCGATAGTTAATAAATTGTCCCACTGCGGTATGAAATTCTGAAATCGTCGATGGTGCCAAAAACGTTTTGATTTCAACCGCAATTTTTTCATTATCCTTTGTAGCTGCTAATAACGGTTCTGCACCCAGATCGATATAAAAATCAACAAATCCCAGATCGATATGATAAGGATCATGAGTAATTGTCCAATCCTGATTTTGGAGGGCAATCTTGACGAGTTCATGAAACTTATCTTTAGCTGGCATATTTAAACAGCAGCTAAACGCGATCGAATTTCCGTATCGGTATACTCCGGCGTCCAGCCTTCTTTGGTGATAAAATAGCGCACCGCTTTAATTTTCCGGGCTGCTGTCAAATAAAACCAGTGTTCTGTATTCGCCGGCACGTTGATAAATTCTTCCGGCTGCACAGTGAGTTCGACTTGGCTGCCGTCGGGCCGCACAAAGCCGAAAATGCCCTCGCCTGCTACGATATAGCGGACTTCATCATCGACGTGGATGTGGCACTTGTTGAATTTGGACAACATGGTGTCGATGTTGGGGATGTCTGGATGCAGTACGATTAAGTCGCGATCCTGATAGCCTGCACTTTCGGACAACTGTTGAAAGTAGCCGTCGAGGGCTTGTAACACTTGCTCTTTTTGATTGTCGTCAAGAGCATCTTTAGCTAACAAATTTTGAATTTCAGGGCTGTCACCCACGGGCCAGCGGTTGAGTTGAATGTTTAAGGAAGCGAGTTCTCGGGTAATGTCGCTTTGTTGAGTGTAGGTTGTACCGTTTTCGAGTTGCAGGATAGCCATTTTTGCACGTTCCAATTTTTGGGTGAGGGGATACACAGGCACTTTGAAAGATGTTTGTCGATCGCGCCTGTACCAGAATCACAATTTTAACGCTAATTTGAACAGGCTTTCCGCCCTATTCCACAACAGTTGAATATTTGTCGCGATAATATTATAAGTTAGGCGCCAGCTAGCACCAGCAGCGATCGGCAATCCTGATATCTTGAATGTAACTTTTGCAACAACTATGCCTACTTATACGGGAATTTCTAGCGAAGCATTTCAGCATCCCCTCGATCGCCAAGCTGAGGAAGCGTTACGCAGCGTGCCTGGATTTGACTTAATTGCCAGCAAATTTGTAGAATTTGTCTACGAACGACCGCAATTCGTTTACCTAATGGGAAATAGCATTCAAGTCGGGCCACGCCAATATGCCAGCATTTATCATATATTTCGGGAGTGCGTGCAGGCTTTAGATGTTTTTCCAGAACCGGGTTTGTTTGTTTCTCAGAATCCCTCAGTTAACAGCTATGCCCTGGGAAAAAACCAACCTTATGTAGTATTAAACACTGGTCTTTTAGACTTGTTGGACGAGGCGGAACTGCGGGTAGTCTTGGCTCACGAGTTGGGACACATTAAATGCGGTCATCCAACTTTAAATCAAATGGCGATGTGGGCGATGAGCGTCGCATCGACAATTGGCGAGATGACTTTCGGGCTGGGAAATATGGTCGGTAGCGGTTTAATTTTCGCTTTTTACGAGTGGCGGCGCAAGGCTGAATTGTCGGCAGACCGGGCGGCTTTGTTGGTAACGGATGACTTGAACAGTGTGATGAAGACGATGATGCAACTGGCGGGAGTTAGCAGTAAATATGCTGACCAATGCAGTTTGCAAGAATTTATCCGCCAGTCTGACAACTATCAAGAGCTCGATCGAGACAATCTCAACCAAGTGTATAAATTTTTACTTTACAACGGTGGTCAGGGCGTGATGCTGAGTCACCCTTTCCCGGTGGAACGCCTGCGGTATTTGCGAGACTGGGCCAGTTCCGAGGAATACCGCCAAATTAAGCTAGGGAACTACAAGCGGGCTGTAGCTGAGGGTGCGGTTGATGTGAAGTCGCAAACGCCTAACAGTGAGACGGAGGCTTTGCGCCGTCAGATTGAAGAGTTGCAGCGGGAGATCGATCGGCAAAAATCAAAGCGAAACTAAGTTTAAATTCCTCGTTTCCAGGCTCCTCGTCCCCACGCTTTGCCTGGGAACCAGCTAAACCAGCTAAAACCAGCTAAATGTTTTGTTGAAGATTTACCGGATTTGAGGGAGGGGGAAACGTAAAAGGAAGGTAAACCAGTGAGAGACTTACTCGCAACTGGCCTCCAATCTAAAAACTGTCCCCTCCTTTCGGAAATCGGTTTCTGAAGAGGTGTAGTTTAAATCAAGAGAAGCTTATAAATCAACGGGGCTAAAAAAAAATGAATATTGATAACGCAATGAATACTAACAAGTCAACTTCTAATTTTTTCGGCAATGTGGGAAAAGTCGCGATGGCTCTGACTCTTCTAGCCGCCGGCATGGCATTTACGAATCCTGCGAGAGATCAATACCTAACTTATGCTTCCGGCGTACTCGAAAACGAGTTGGAAAGCACTGTGTGCAAAGATTCTCGCGTGCCGAAAGCTTTGGGCGGCATTACAGATACTTTGATCGGCAGTTGCAAGAATTTGCTGACTTCGCAGCGGGGCACGATCGAAAGCTTGCTAGACAATACAACGCAGCGTCAAAATTATGGTGTTGTCAGTATTTACACAACTGAATTAGGGAAAAAAAGCTATCAAACGGTTGGAGCTTTTGGGAATTTTGTGACCTTGCCACCTAGTTCAGAAAATGTTCAAAATTAGAGTCAAACTAAGTTCAATTGTTGAAACCGGGTTTTGTAGAAAGCCCGGTTTTTGCTTAGGTAATTCTCTATGAGTAAATCTCAATAAATTCGGAGAGCGGCAGCACATATTTTTAATGAGACCCGCTATTAGAGACAAAATATTAAGTTTTCTTAAAGAACAAAAGTAATTGTCTCACTTAATATTAACATGAACGCTATAAAGTTTGATGTTTAACAAATAAGCAGATGGTAATGCAATTAAGTAAGGGTGAGAGATTTAATATATCTAAAGAAGCGCCCGGTTTGAAAAAAATGGCGATCGCCCTCGGTTGGCAGGTGACAGAGGCAGGACAAAGCTACGAGATAGATGTCTCTGCCTTTATGCTAGGTGCTGACGGCAAAATACCTAACGATAAATATTTTATCTTTTACAATAATCTGCAATCCGGTGACAGTTCGGTACTGCAATTGATTCGGGATAAAAGCAACCGAAGTCAAGAGAATAAAACGATTTACGGCGTTATCTTAAAAAGACTTAATCCTGAAATTGAGGAAATAACTTTTGTTGTCACTATTCACGAAGCAGAAAAGATTAATGCAAATTTTAGCCATATAAAAAATGCTTTTATCAAGATTTACAATTTGGATACAGAAAACGAACTTGTTCGCTATGAATTAAAAGAGAATTTTTCGCGAGAGACTGCTGTAGAATTTGGTCGTTTGTATAGAAAGAATGGAGAGTGGAGATTTCAGGCGGTAGGAGCAGGATATCAGGCAGGATTGCAGAGTTTTGTTGACAAGTATTGCAGCTAAAATCGTAATAATATTGCTCCCATTACTCACGACTTGGCAGCGGGAACTGCCGATTATTTGCAGTTTCCGGCTGGGGAGTTGGAGGTGAAGCAAGAACCGGAAGCGGAACAGTCTCGTCTGGAGATTTTAGTAAATTTGTTACCTTGTTACCTAGTCCTGAAAATGCTCCAAACCAATGTCAAATTAAGTTCAATTGTAGAAACCGCTTGGGAATCAAGCCCGGTTTTCACTTAGGTAATTCTCTGTAAGTAAATCTCAATAAATTCAGATACAGGCAGCAGATATTTTTAATCAAGCCCGCGATTAGAGAAACTCTGTTAAATTTCATTAATTAAATAACTTATTGTGCCACTTAACATTAAGATTAGGAGTATAAAATTTTATGTTTAACAAATAAGCAGATGGCAATGCAATTAAGTAAGGGTGAGAGATTTAATATATCTAAAGAAGCGCCCGGTTTAAAAAAAATGGCGATCGCCCTCGGTTGGCAGGTGACAGAGGCAGGACAAAGCTACGAGATTGATGTCTCTGCTTTTATGCTAGGTGCTGACGGCAAACTACCTAACGATAAATATTTTATCTTTTACAATAATCTGCAATCCTGTGACGGTTCGGTACTGCAATCGATTCCTGACAAAAACAACCGAGGTCAGGAGAATAAGACTATTTACGGAGTTATTTTAGAGAAAATCAATCCTGAAATTGAGGAAATAACTTTTGCGGTCACTATTCACGAAGCAGATAAAATCAATGCCAATTTTAGCAATATCAAAAATGCTTTTATCAAAATTACCAATTTGGATACGGGAAGCGAACTGGTTCGCTATGAATTAAAAGAAAATTTTTCGCGAGAGACTGCTGTAGAATTTGGTCGTTTGTATAAAAAGAATGGAGAGTGGAGATTTCAGGCCGTAGGAGAAGGATATCAGGCAGGATTGCAGAGTTTGGTTGACAAGTATTACAGCGGAAATAGCCATAATATTGCTTCCATTAGTAGGGAGTTGACAGCGGGAACAGCAGCAGATGATTTGCAGTTGCCGGCTTGGGATTTGGAGGTGGATTCAGAACCGGAATCGCAACAATCTCGTCAGACTCGAAGGGTACAGCAATCACGAATTAACAATCAAGTTAATAATTCGCGAAGTCGCAAAATACCCGCAGCTTTATTAGCAGGTTTAGGGGTTTTGGTGTTGGGGACAGGTGTAGGGACGATCGCCTTTATGCGATCGGGAAATGAAACGCTGAAGCAAGCTAAAATACTGGCAGTTGAAACGCAGAATGCAGGGAAAGCCACCGATGTAAATCTGCTCAGAAGTTTCGATCGACGACTTAAAGAAACGATCGCCAATTTAGAGAAAATTCCTAACTTCCCCGGCTTTGGGTATCAGCAAGCTAGAGCAGATTTGCTGCAACTGCGCCCGAGTTTGGTTCCAGTAGCGCAAAATTTACAGGCGGCAGAAAGTCTAGCAACGGCTCAAAAATTGGCGATGGAAGCTGCTGTGGTTGTGCAAAAACCGCCTCATCCGATCGAAGTTTGGCAGCAGTCGCAAAGTAAATGGCAACAGGCGATCGCACTTTTAGAAGCGATCGATTCACGTACACCTGTTTATAATCTAGCTCAAAATAAGTTATCTAATTACCGAGCCAATCACGCTGTGATCAGTCAAAGAGTTGCGATCGCTCAAAAAGCTGCAAATTTCAGCAACCAAGGTTCTTTAAAAGTTCAAAAGGGAGATGTTCCGGGGGCGATAGCCAATTTTACTCAAGCTTTAGCGCTGAATCCGAACATACCTCAAGCTTACCTCGGATTGGGAATTGCTACTGGCCAACAGGGAAACAAGCAGCAGGCAATTTACAATTACGATCGAGCGCTGCAATTTAATCCTAACTTGGCAGAAGCTTATTTCGGTCGCGGTCAAGCATACTATGAATTGGGAAACAAGCAAAAGGCGATCGGGGATTACGAACAAGCTATTCGCATTAATCCTAATTATGGTTTGGCTTATTTGGAACGAGGTGCTATTCGCTGTATGTTGGGAACTAAATCGCAAGCTGTATCAGATTTTCAGCAAGCTGGAGAACTTTTCTCAAAGCAGGGAGACGGCAAGAATTACCAATTAGCACAAAGCTTTATTAATGATTGTCAAGAACCGATTGCAGAGGCGGCAATCTGCGATTATCGAAGGAAAATAGATTCCTTCGGCAGACCCTGCGGTCGCTCTGTTAATGTTCCGATTATAATTAGAAGAAAATCCGCGACTGCTACCTCAAACTCTGAGTCTACTGCTGTTAAAAGTAATAGCAGCGTTGAAAAAATCTCGCCTGCAAATTCTGATAGCAGCGGCACAAGAAGTCGAAGCAGGAGAAGAAGTAAAAGGTAAACGGCTGTTGCATTAGTTAAGAGATGACAAAATCTCCTGGTAAGCATCGATGGTTTGCTGGGCGATCGCATCCCAGTTATAATGCTTTCTTGCATACTCTTTGCCATTCAATCCCCGGCGTTGACGTTCCTGTGGATTCAGAAGTGCTGATTTGATTGAATTGGCGATCGCCTCTACTTCCAAAGGTTCTACCCAACCAGCTTCTGCTTGCTGTATGTCTTCCGCAATATGTATGCGATCGGAAATTACGACAGGTACACCGGCGGCCATCGCTTCTGCTACAGCAATGCCAAAGTTTTCGTAATAAGAAGGTAATACAAATAAGTCGGCTTTTTTCAATAGTTCAACTTTTAAATCACCACTCACAAAACCAGTTATTGTTGTGTATTTTACTAAGCTTGAATTATTAATTTGTACTTTAATTTGTGTTTCATAATCAGCATCTTGGGGATTTGAACCAGCTAAAATAAAGTGAAACTCTATGCCCGATCCTAAAATACTTTCTAATGCTGGAATTAGCAAATAAAGCCCTTTCTTAGGTGCAATTCTCGACATAAATAAGATGATTGGCACTTGAGATTCTCGCAATCTCTTAGGAAACAAACCTGCTGTCACCCCCAATGGAATCACCAAATCCCGTGGTACAGGCACCTTGTCTGTGCTGCCCAAACCAAATCTTTCTGAGATTTTAGCCTCTTCTTTACTTGTGAAATGAATTGCGGCGGCCCCTGCTAAATTAGGGCGTTCTAAAACTGCTGCATAAATCTGTTTCAAGCGCTTTTTTTTCTGCAAGTCGGCGGGGTCAAGCATACCGCAGGGACGGATAATGTACGGCAAATGATGATATCTTGCAATTGTAGCCGCCAGGGTAGTTACTGGCGAAAAAAGAGCGTGAATGTGAGCCAGGTCAAACTGTCGCGCATTTTCATTTAACCACTGCAATAAACTCAGAGAAAACTTATATCTGCGCCAGGGAGAACAGCGGAAATAAATAATTTGATAACCGCTTTGTTTTATTGGTTGATTTAGAGGAACATCTAAGGAAAGTTGACCGATATCTCCGTTAGAATCTGTGGTGATAATGGTGACATCAATGTTTTTTGCTGCGAGGGCCACAGAAAGTCCGAGTACCATTTGACTCGGCCCGCCGTAGACGAGGGAAATTGAGGGGATAATTTGGAGAATTCGCATGGGGGATAGTTATTTAAATCCACATACCAACATCTCCCATTACAAATTTAATTATCTGCAAAAGGCTTCCCATCTAGCTGTTCAGCTTCCTCTCTCTTTGTTGCTGTAATTTGAGTCTTGTGAGCCATTGTCTTGGAAAATTCATACATTTCACTGGCTTTTGCTTCCGCAGCTTTCACAATTTCAAGGATTTCCAGGAGTAGGCTTTCATCCGGTAATTTTTTCATGGCAATGCTTCTAATCTCTCAACTACTTTGTTTATCATAGTTCTAGATTCTGGAGCTATATGTAGCAAAGCTGCTAAATAATCTCCGGCTTTTTGAACATCTTCATCCGGCACACCAGCCATCAACACATTGCCCACAATGTGCTCTGCTTGTAAGCGAGTACCTGCTACGTTGAATTGAAAATTGGTTATGGAAGAAAAGTATTGCATCAGTATTTCATTCTGAGGAAAAAGAGACATTGCTCTTCTAAGTGCAAAAAGTCCCTGGGTTGCTTGGCGCTCGCTATCGTCTAGTACCTGGTAGAGTTCGTTAATCAAAGAGCGTATGTCGGGAGGAATAGACATTTACCACAGTTTTTATTTAACACTTGCATTATAGCTAAAAGTTACAACAATTCTTTGTAGAAGTCCAATAACTGCTCAGCTAAAGCTTTATTTGTATAATTGCTCATCGCTCTATGATAACCCCGATCGCCCAAATCGGCCGCCAACTCCTGCCGCTCCATCAATTTCTGCAAACACTCTCGCAAAACCCCAGCATTTCCTTCTGGGAATAATAAGCCCGCATCGCCGATGACGTGGGGAATTTCCCCGCAGTCGGAACCAATAACCGGAATGTGACAGGCCATCGCTTCAATTAAAACGTGACCGAATTGTTCTTTCCAGCCCACCGTGGTCAAAGTTTTGAATTTATAGCTGGTTTGCGAGGGCAATACCAAACAGTTCATTAAGTTAATGTAGGGGGGAATTTCTTCGTGGGAAACGCTTTCTACCCAGATTATTCGGTCGCTGATTCCCCATTCAATACATTTTTCGGCGAGGTGCCTCCGCAATTTTCCTTGTCCTACTAACAACCACTTCCAAGAGCTTTTTTTCAACCCTGCCAAGGCTTCAGCTAAAGTCAACAATCCTTTTTCTTCGACAAATCGCCCTACAAATCCTACTACAAAATCGGTCGGTTCAATACCGAACCTGCGCGATAAATCAGCGTCTTTACCAGTGCGGCAAAACAAAGCTTCATCTACTCCGAGTTGTGGCATTACTTTTACCGCACCTTGATAGCCCCGCTGCCGCAAAATTTTAGCTCCATCTAGGTTGCCTGCAATAATTCCGTCAGTGCGCTGAAGATTGTAATTTTCTAAGACTGAAACCGGCCAATTCAATTGATAAGGCAGATTCCACCAAGTAAATAATATATTTTTTGCTTGCAGTTTTAGCAGTTTATTTAGTAAAATTAACTGAGCGCAAGCGAGAGACTTTGCGCCTTGTTCAACTTGAATTATCTGCGGTTTAATTTCTTGCAGAAGTTGAATTAAATCTGTACCAAAAGTTAGCAAGCCTTGATTATTTTGACTAAAGTTGGAGACTGGGACTACTTTAAATGAGTCTTTTTGATAAAATTGCGTTTCTATAATTTTATTTTGTACGCCTCCGGGTTTCCAACGCTGCGGCACTACAACTGTTACTTCAATATCGGGTTCTAGGTTAGCTAATATCTTGAATTTTTCCCGATTAATGTCCACAATATAGGTGTGACTAGCCACGAGAATTCTCATTTATTGGGAAGGGCGAATGGGGAATAGGTAATTATTGATCGTTAATCTTGTCTTGATGGCTATAACTTTGTCCATCATTCCACAGAGATTGAATTACTGTATTTATAGCACTGAGAAAACCCAGGATATAAAAAGCAAATCTAGTTATAATTTTAATGGGCGAGGCGCTTTTATAACAAGGTGGATTTCCCAAAACGTGGCAGTCAAAAAGTTTGGCGAAAAATCGCAGGCATTGAAAGGCTGTTAAATTTTTCAATCCCATGAGGAAATGGTTGTGATAAAATGTGACTTGATATTCGATCGATCGCGTGCTGACATCGTGACAGCCCCCGCTCTCTTCCCCCAAGTGAACTAAACACGCATTGGGATCGTACCAAATTTTCATGCCAGTCGATCGCAATCTCAAACAAAAATCCGACTCCTCCCGCACCGCACTCCCTGCAAACCGCTCGTCAAACCTCAGCCCGCACTCGGCAAAAACCTGCCGGCGAAATGACATATTACAGCCTCTAGCCGAGAGTACCTGCTGCGGTTTTACTGTATGCACCAAATCGATAAAATACCAGGCAATGCTCGCATCCATCGCTTCTGAGGGCAAATATTCGATCGCCAAATCGCCTCCAGAATTATCCAGTTTCATTCTGTCAAAAACCCTGCCCGCCACACATCCCACATCTGGTTTTTCTAAATAATTGCCAGCGTGAGCCGCCAAAAAACCATCGGGCAATTGTACATCATCATCAATAAATAAAATAATCTCTCCAACTGCGCGCCGCACTGCATAATTTCGAGCAGCCGGCAAACTCGCCCAATCTACTCTAAACCAGCGAATTTTGCCAGCATTTGCCAATTCCTCTAAATAAACTTGAGTTTCTGATTCGTGGGTGCGAGTTTGATCGATTACCAGCACTTCAAAATTCGGGTAATTTTGCCCAATCGCATCAGCCAATGTCTCTCGCAGAGGTTGCTCGCGGTTGTAGGTGGGTATCACAACAGAAATCATCATCACACAATTGAGTGAAAATAAAGTTAAGGGTAGGCAGGATGCCTGCCCCCCTCGTTATTTTTGGAGAAGTTGATTAAAACTCGAAATTAATAGTTAGAAATTTTGATTTATGAATTTTGACTTAAAGGATTTCAACTCAAAACTCAAAACTCAAAATTCAAAAGTTTTAGCAATTCCCCATTTCCATCAGATAGCTATATGTTGCTGAACTGCTAAAACTAAATTTTCAGTCCAGAAATTAGCCAATTCGGCGCTGGCCGCTTCCACCATAACTCGGATTAGCGGTTCAGTGCCAGAAGCGCGAACCAAAACCCGTCCCTGTTCTCCCATTGCTGTTGTAGCACGTTCGATCGCACTTTGCATTGCCTCGCACTCGTGCCATTTTAGACGTTTTTCGCGATCGTCCACCCGAATATTTCGCAGCAACTGCGGATAAGTTTGGAAACTGCCACTTACCAATTGTGCCAAAGATTGCCCGGACTGGCGCACCAGCGAAGCCAAATGCAAAGCTGTCAGCAAACCGTCGCCGCTGACACCGTAATGCGGGCAAAGAATGTGTCCAGACTGTTCGCCGCCCAACATCGCACCAGTGCGCTGCATTTCAGCGTGAACGTACTGATCTCCGACGTTCGTTCTAGTTAGTTTGCCCCCCAATTCTTCCCAAGCTCGCTCGAAGCCGAGGTTAGCCATTACAGTAGAAATAATTAAATTGGACGGTAACTGTTCGGAGTCGCGCAACTGCCGACCCCACAGATAAAGAATGTAATCGCCGTCAATAGCTCGACCTTTGTTGTCAACACCCAAAACTCGATCGGCATCGCCGTCAAAAGCAAAGCCCAAATCAGCATTGTGTTCCAAAACCGCCGCTTGCAAACTTTCGAGATGAGTAGAACCGCAGTTAACATTAATGCGAGATCCATCAGGAGAGTCGTGCAAACAGATCACATCCGCTCCCATTTTCGCGAACACCGCCGGCGCCAAACCCGCGGCCGCCCCCCAAGCCAAATCCAAAACTATCCGCATTCCCTCCAAATTCATCTGTTGCAGCGAATCACAGAGGGAAGTGGCATAATCTTTAACCAACTCAGACCGATGGTAGTGGTGTCCCCAAGCCAAGCTAGCAACCGGAACCTTTGCCCCCCGGATTCCCGCTTCGATTTGTTCCTGCAACTGCTGCGACAACTTCGAGCCGTTTGAGTCGAAAAACTTAATGCCGTTGTCTTCTGGGGGATTGTGAGAAGCCGAAATCATCACTCCGCCGACCGACTCCGAAACGCTTGCCAGATAAGCAACGCAGGGAGTGGGACACAATCCCAAATTCCACACTTCCAAACCGGCGGCCGTCAAACCCGCTGACAGTGCCATTGCCAGCATATCGCTGGAATTCCTGCTGTCTTGCCCCAAAATCACAGGCCCCTGGTTGGGGGAATGTTGCCGTAGAACTTGTCCAGCCCAGAAGCCCACTTGCAGGGCTAAGGGTGCATTCAGCAATTCTCCAACTTTCCCGCGAATGCCGTCTGTGCCGAAGAGTTTGGTATTTGGCAGGGAGAGGCTATTTCCCAGCAGAATCGTATCCAGTTTGGCTGGCTGTGCCGAGTTAACAGCTTGAAAGTCGCTGCCACGAGGGCGCGAAGGTGTCTGAACCATATTCACTCCTTTAGGAATATTCACACTCACACTTTGGGTTCATGTTACAACTGAAAGCTTTATTTTCAGCCTAAACTCCATTTATTTCGTCGATTGCTAAGGCAACTTGCTCTGACAACCTACGCACAAAGCTTAACCTCATCGGAAAAATTTGTATTTTACCCAAGGGAAAAACTTGGAGTCCCGGGCGCGCCAACGCCATGAAACCCGGTTTTTTTCTGCCTCCAGGAGTGACGCTGCTGCTGTTTTAGCCTGTCAGGCACTGCGGGTATAGAAGGTTAATGCTGTATTGCCGTATATTTTATGGCGGCAAATTTCTAGGCCGGAAATCGGTTGTATCGATCGCTCAGGGCTGTGTTCGATCGCGATTTCGCCGTTTGGTGCTAGCATTTCTTGGCTGGCGATCGTGTTTAACACAGGCTCGTACAAGTCGCTGGCGTAGGGCGGATCAAAGTAGATGCGATCGAACTGCTGCCCCGCTAGTGCCGCCAATTTCGCCGTCGCGTTTCCCCGCAGTATTTGGAATGTTTGGGACGAGTCTGCTACTTGCTCCCAGTTTTCGCGGATAATCGCACAAGCTTTCGCCGACTGTTCGATGCCAGTGACACTCGCGGCTTGCCGACACAAAGCTTCTGCACCCATCGAACCGCTGCCGGTACAAATGTCAAGCCATCTGCAATCTGCGATCGTCCCTTGCCAAATATTAAATAAAGCTTCTCTGACTCGCGAAGGTGTAGGGCGAGTGGCGAGTCCCGGCAGGGTTTTGATTTGGCGATTGCCAGAGATTCTTAAACTCATTTAGGAAGAAGGAAGAAGGAAGAAGGAAGAAGGAAGAGGGAAGAAGGAAGAAGGAAGAGGGAAGAAGGAAGAAGGAAGAGGGAAGAAGGAAGAGGGAAAAAGGAAGAAGGAAGAACACTTTTAAAAATGTCAAACCCGGTTTCGGCAATTTACCGGGTTTTTCAATATTCATGCCACCTAAGCAGGTACTTTTTCCCGAACCAGACTGACAAAATTTGACAGCATTTGCAATCCCGTACTCGAAGACTTTTCCGGGTGAAATTGCACGGCCATCAGATTGTCTTTAGCTATAGCCGCCGTCACGTTTTGACTACCGTGAGTCACAATTGCAGATCGCACTTCCAAATCCACCGGATCGACATAATAAGAATGCACGAAATAAACCCAAGGATCAGACGGTAAATTTTGCCACAGCGACAAATCCGGCTGAGTAAATTGCAATTGATTCCATCCCATGTGGGGAATTGTCAAACCCGGTTCCGAGCGAAATCGGCGCACTTTTCCCGCAATAATGCCCAATCCCGGTTCTACACCTTCTTCGGAACTTTCAAACAGAATTTGCAAACCCAAACAAATGCCTAAAAAAGGTTTTCCCGAGGCGATCGCCCTTTTTATCGGTTCTATCAAATTGCGCGATCGTAAATTCTGCATTGCCGGGTCAAACGAACCAACTCCCGGCAAAACCACCGCATCAGCCTGCTCGATTATAGCAGGAGAATCTGTAATTTTTGGCACTGCACCCACATTTTCCAAGCCTTTACAGACCGAGTGCAGATTGCCCATGTCATAGTCTACTACTGCAATGACAGACATTGACTTACTTGCCTTATATTATCAATATCAGTATTATTGCACAAATATGACGGCGAAAATCCTGCTAACTTCATTTGATACTTGGCTTCCCCATCAGCAATCTAACTCTTCGGACGACTTATTAGCCAAGATTTCCCAGATCAAATCTTTGCCGGATTCCCTGACTTTTTTGAGGAAACTGCCAGTAGATTTCCAGCTAGCACCTAATTTAGCGATCGCCGAAATCAACCATATCCAACCTGACACTATTATCTGCTGTGGCATGGCCGAAAGCCGGCAAAAATTAACCATAGAATCTTGCGCTTGCTGCGATCGCGACATTCTGAAAACAGCAGTTAATCTCGAACCGCTAGTCGCTGATTTAGCTGCAACAGAAATCAGTCACGAAGCCGGAAAATTTGTTTGCGAAGCCCTGTATTATGCGGTTTTAAAACACCTTGCACATTCTAAACTTAGCACCAAATGTATTTTCGTACACGTACCAATTTTAACTGATGAAAACACCGACAAGATTGTCGCCGATTTTTTATTAATTTTAACTCGCCTCCCTTAACAACTGACAACTAACAACTAACAACTGACAACTGACAACTGACAACTGCCAGTTGCCAACTGACAACTGCCAGTTGCCAACTGCCAACTCTTTAGCCGCCGTAATTCCAACCCGTGCTTTCTAGCAGCAACGGATTGCCTTCTCGGTGGACGCCTGCAGCCACAACTTCTCCCACATAAACCGTGTGATCCCCGTGTTCCACAGCGCCGACAACTTTGCACTCGATGTAACCCAGAGAATCCGAGATAATCGGACAACCAGTTTCCGCGCCCGGATAAAATTCTACATCCTCAAATTTATTGCCAACGCGGCGCTGCTGCTTAAAGAATGTCTGGGCTAACTCTTTCTGTCCCGCTTCTAGGAAACTCAAAGCAAAGACACCGCTGGCTTTGATCATGGCGTGGGATTTGGAGTCTTGCTTAACGCAGTTGACAACTAAGGGAGGGGTAAAGGAAGATTGCATCACCCAGCTAGCGGTGAAACCGTTGACTTCCTCCCCGTCTTTGACACCGCAGATGTACAATCCGTGAGGGATTTTCCGCAAGATGGTCTTTTTAGCTTGTTCGTCTAGCACGGGCTTACCTGTTCGATCGATAATTCTACACCGCTCAGTTTACCAATGTCGGGCCCACAAACCCACCTGTCTTAAGGGCTATTCGCTAATATTGCCTTTTGCGATCCCAAACTTGACACCAGTTTTAAGTGAAAATTAACAACTCACAACTATTATGAAACTCCATACTTTTTAAACCAATCTTGCATCCGTTTCCAAGCATCCTGAGCTTCTTTTTCCCGGTAACTGGGCCGATAGTCAGCGTTAAAACCGTGCGGCGCATCTGGATAAAGCACAATTTCGGAACCGCTGCTGCCAGTTTTGAGAACTTCCTGCATTTTCTCAACTGTATCGTTGGGAATTGACTGGTCTTTGCCCCCGTAAAGCGCCAATACGGGCACTTTCAAACTGGCTGCAATGTCGATCGGCTGTTTGGGAGTTAAAGCCGTAGAATCGCCAACCAAACGCCCGTACCAAGCCACTCCAGCTTTGACTTTTGGGTTGTGAGAAGAGTACAGCCAAACAATTCTGCCACCCCAGCAAAATCCTGTAATTCCCAACTTATTAGTATTGCCTTTTCCTGACTTTTGTGCCCACTCTACGGTAGCATCTAAATCGGACATAACTTGCTCGTCAGGAACTTTCGAGACAACTTTACTAATAATTTCTTGAACCTCGGTGAGTTTAGAAACATCACCTTGACGGGCAAACATTTCTGGGGCGATCGCTAAATAACCTAATTTTGCCAAACGGCGGCAAATATCTTGAAGGTGCGCGTGAACTCCGAAGATTTCTTGAATTACTAAAATTACTGGAAAATTGCTGCCGCTGGCTGGCATGGCTCTGTAAGCTGGAATTGAGCCGTCTTTTACAGGAATTTTTACCTCACCTGCAACTAAACCAGCAGCATCCGTATTGATAACGGCAGCCGCAATAGGATGAACTGCTAAGGTAAATCCGGCGCTTAATGCGGTGACAATGATAAATTGTCTGCGAGTTAAATCAGTCATGGCGATTTTAGATTGTAGATTTTAGATTTTAGATTGGGGAATTGAGAATTGGTAATTGGGAATTGGTAATTGGTTATTTCATAATTGCTCCTTCTTCCCTCTTCCTTCTTCCTTCTTCCTTCTTCCTTCTTTCTTCGAGGGTCGGAAAAGCCGATCGTGCTCTGGATGGTACAAGCGCGATCGTCCTTCTGCTGATTTTCCCAACGCCGGACTAATCACATACATTGTCGTTCTGATCAAATTATTTTCGCGCGTAGCAACGGCCATTTTGTCAAGGGGAACTAGCACAATTTTTTCATCGGGCCAGCCCAACCGATAACAAATCGCTACAGGCAAATCCGATGGATAATGTTCCATCAATTTAGCTTGAGCTTTTTCGACATGGCGGGCGCTCAAATACAGACACAAACTCGCTTGATGAGCCGCTAAACTCGCCAATTCTTCGCGTTCCGGTACTTCTGTTCTGCCGCTAATTCGCGTCAAAATAATTGTCTGCACAACTCCCGGAACTGTCAACTCAATTTTAAGTTTAGCCGCCGCAAGTTGGAAAGCGCTAATTCCCGGGATTACCTCAAAAGCAATTCCTGCGGAAGCCAAAGCTTGCATTTGTTCGCCCACGGCCCCGTAGAGACAGGGATCGCCCGAATGCAGACGGACGACGCTTTTTCCGTCGCGCACTCGTTCCACCATCAAAGGTACAATCTCTTCGAGGGTCTTATCCGCAGTTTGGATCACTTCAGCATCTGCGCGTACCCCCTGCAAAATTTGCTCTGGGACTAGCGAATCAGCAAATAATATGACATCGGCAGCAGCCAGTAATTTTTGAGCCTTAACAGTCAACAAATCCGGGTCTCCCGGGCCTGCACCTACAATGTATACCCCTGGAATTAGGGCTTCAATCTCTGTCAAACTCATGGCTGCTAAAAAATTTGCTAAATTTACGGACGCTTCCGGATGTACCTATTTTGATTGGAAGTAAGGGATGGTAGATGCACCCTGGTTTTGAACCCTAGAGACTAACCTCTCTGGGGTTTTTTATTGATCCTCTGGCAATTTCGGAGTGATCTTTGCCCGATCGCTATTCGGGGAGACAACATCGGGTAAAGGTCGATCGAGCAAATAAAGCCAAGCTAACCCGCCCAACCCTAAAACAATCCCAGTCAAGCTTACCATCTGTGCCGTCCGCAGCGGTCCGAACATCAAACTATCAGTTCGCAACCCTTCAATCCATACTCTACCGGAACTGTAAGCTGCGATATAAACCAAAAATAAAGCACCTGTTTTCAAGCGAATTTTGCCCTGCAAATCGCGGAAAAATAAAGTCAGAAGCAACCCAAATACTGTCAGATTCCACAGGGATTCATATAGAAATGTGGGGTGGAAATATTCAAAATTAGCGTAGGCGGGCGGGCGGCTATTTGGCGGAATATATAGTTTCCAAGGCAAATCAGTAGGACTGCCAAAAGCTTCCGAATTAAAGAAATTTCCCCAGCGTCCGATCGCCTGACCAAGAATTGCCGAAGGCGCGATTAAATCTGCCAATTGCCAAAAAGAAACTCGCTGAATTTTAGCAAAAATTAAAGCTGCGATCGTGCCACCCAAAATCGCCCCGTGAATGGCAATTCCGCCTTTCCAAATCGCAATAATATCTTCAGGTCTCTGGGCGTATTGCGGCCACTCGAAAGCCACGTAATAAATTCGAGCACAGGGAATAGCGCCCAGAACCAGCCAAATTGCCAAATCACCCAGCAATTCCGGGTTGACGCGGCGTTTTTGGGCCAAGTATTGGGACAGACTGACCCCAATCAAGACGGCAGAAGCTATCAACAGCCCGTACCAGCGGATGGTGACGGGGCCGAGTTGAAAGATAATTGGGCCCGGCGATGTAAATTGAAAGCCTAAAGGCAGCGCAAGAATATTTAGCACCATAAAAGTTGCATTAATTGTGATGGAAAGCTGTCAAATTTGCATACCCTTTAACAAACTCCAGAGTTTATTTTAGGTGGCTGCGGTCATTTACACGCAATATTTGGGGAATTTTGCCAAAAATTAACTTTGTTGCGGACATTGGTGTCTGGACTTTTCTTTGTGAGTCCACAATAAGATACCCCCTAACCCCCTTTCAAAAAGGGGGAACCGGATTATTCTCAAAGTCAACCCCTACTCCCCTTCTTAAAGGGGATTTAGGGGGATCGAGACTTCGCCTTTTTGAGGATTAACGGCAGTTTTGGTCGATAAGTTTTAATATGGAGGATGGCTTTAAATTTTCTGATGACCTATGTCTCCTACTTCCGTTTCTCAGGTGTACTCTTCTGGTAATTCCAAGGGTGCGAATCAGTCTCGCAAGACTGCTGCTTTGGCTGTTGAGTCGGGTAAAATTCCGCCCTTGTTGGGGGCGAGTTTAGCTGAGTTAACGGAGTGGGTGCAGCAGCAGGGACAACCGGCTTATCGCGGAAAGCAATTGTACCAGTGGATTTATGAGAGAGGTGCGCGATCGATCTCTGACATTTCTGTATTCTCGAAACAGTGGCGCGAGACTGTTGCTAAAATTCCGATCGGGCGATCGACCATTCATTATCGATCGGTCGCACCAGACGCCACGGTAAAGTATCTCTTAAAATTGGCAGACGGTCAAATCATTGAAACAGTAGGCATTCCCACCGATAAACGCCTGACTGTGTGCGTCTCAGCCCAAGTGGGCTGCGCGATGGGATGCGACTTTTGCGCTACCGGAAAAGGCGGTTTCAAGCGCAATTTAGAAAAACACGAAATCGTCGATCAAGTCTTGACTGTACAGCAAGATTTCGGCCGCAGAGTCAGCCACATCGTATTTATGGGAATGGGCGAACCCCTGCTGAATTTCGATAATGTTGTAGCTGCTGTCAAGTGTTTGAATCAAGATGTAGGAATTGGACAGCGAAACATCACCATTTCTACAGTAGGAATTCGCAATCGCATCAGCCAACTAGCCGAACATCAACTGCAAGTTACCCTCGCCGTCAGCCTCCACGCTTC
The DNA here is from genome assembly GCF_036701555.1 of Microcoleus sp. Pol10D4. Lineage (NCBI taxonomy): Bacteria > Bacillati > Cyanobacteriota > Cyanophyceae > Oscillatoriales > Microcoleaceae > Microcoleus > Microcoleus sp. Pol10D4. Next base: position 42,799 of record NZ_JAUBRA010000023.1, on the reverse strand, counting down.
CAATCAAAGATTGCGCGAAGAGTTAATTCCTAGCGCCCGCCCTTATCCTTTGGGTGAGTTAATCGCAGAATGTCGGGAATATGTGCGATCGACTGGACGCAGATTGAGTTTTGAATACGTACTTTTAGCAGGTGTGAATGACTTACCGGAACACGCAGCCGAGTTAGCAACTCACTTGCGCGGTTTTCAGTGTCACGTCAATTTGATTCCTTACAATCCGATTCAGGAAGCTGAATATCAGCGACCGACTCCCAATCGAATTAACAGTTTCGTTGCGACTTTGAAGGAAAAGAAAATTGCAGTTAGCGTGCGGTATTCTCGCGGCTTAGAAGCAGATGCAGCCTGCGGACAATTGCGGGCATCCGAGGTTTAAGTTTCAAGAGTTATGAGTTATGCAGTGTGCGGTAAAATAAATTTACTAGCACTCATAACTCATACTCGTAAATACTGAATTTCAAGCTTTAAGACAATTAAATTGTTAATATAATCCTTTAAATATGGAACATGACAGCATAGAATATGACTTAAAAAATGAGCCTAGTCTCAATCTTTTAAGAATTGACAATGCACCATTAATTATTAGTTTTTTATATCTACAGTTCAAGTCTTCAGATAAGATTACCGTTTTCCAATCAGAACTCGTAGAAAAACTTGAAAATTATTTAGAGAAGCTGCGCGAACATGAACCAGAACGATATTGTAGGAAAGCACAGACTTACCTGGACACCTGGTGCAATAGCGATCATCAGTTCTTGAAGAAATATTATTTAACAAAAAATGACGATCCAGTTTTTGAACTTGCACCGGGTACTAATCGGGCGATTGGTTGGCTGGAAGATTTGAAGAGGAGAGAGTTTATTGGCACTGAATCCCAGTTTTTAGAGATATTTGCACTGCTCAAAGAAATTGTCACTAAAAGTACAGAAGATCCAGCAGTGCGTTTGGAGGAATTAGAAAAACAAAAAGCAGCCATTCAGAAAGAAATCGACACCATCGAACAAACTGGTGAGGTTGAGCGCTACAGCGAAGCTAAGCTCAAAGAGTGGTTTCTTAAAGCTAATGATGTGGCGCGTCGGCTGCTTGCTGACTTTGGAGAAGTCGAGCAAAATTTTAAAGCAATCACGGACAAAGTGAAAAAGGCACAGCTAAAAGAGGAGGGGGGAAAGGGTTTAGTTGTCGCACAGGTAATTGATGCCGATGAAGAAATTAGAAAATCCGATCAGGGGCGCAGCTTCTATGCCTTCCGAAATTTTCTGGCAGATCCTTCCAAACAGGAAGAATTGGAAAAAATGATTGATGGGGTATATGGCTTGCCAGAACTTCATGATTTGGGTAAAAAAAATCCCATACTACGAATAATTAAACGCAGTCTAATTAAAGCTAGCGACAAAATTATTAAATCAAATTATCGTCTTGCCGAACAGTTGCGAAAAACGCTGGCAGAACAGCATATCGCAGAGAACAGGCGAGTGAAAGAACTGATTGCCCAAATTAAAAAATTAGCACTTACCGTGGTGGAGAATCCTCCAGAAACTGAGGAATTTATCTGGATAGAAGGCGACCCGGAAGTGCAAATGGTGATGGACAGACCGAGATGGAAACCCACAGAAGAGCGAATATTTAAAAGCTACAATTTTAGCGAGGAAAATGGCGATTTATCGAGGAAGAAACTTGAGGAACTCCGAAATTATTGTTATGTGGATGAGGAAGTATTGAAGCAGCGGATTGCTGCAATGTTGGAAAGTCAACATCAGGTAACGCTAGCTGAAATAATTGAGAGGTATCCGGTGGAAAACGGTTTACCTGAAGTTATTGCTTATTTGGCGATCGCTTCGGGCGATCGAAAACACGCGATCGATGACTCCGCGAGCGATCGCATAGACATCGCCAGTTACAATAAGGAAAACCTCATGCACCTGACACTGCCGCAAGTTATTTTTAAAAGATAAGCACAGCAAATTTATGATAGAAAACGACCTTATAGCACCCTACGCACCAGCAATCATCAAATTACTACAAGGTATTCTGTATGAGGATGACAGTGATTGGGGTCTGCTATTGAACAACGAACGAAACGTCAAAGAATACTTCGGGAAAATTGGCGTGACAGTTTATTTAGATGAAAAAGAAGGGTATGCTTATTTACAGCAGCCCGATCGCGAGGATGACGACGAGCAAGCAAAAACACTTCCCAGGCTGGTTAGGAGAGTTGCCCTGAGTTGGGAAGTTACGATACTATGTGTTTTATTGCGCGAGGAATTGCTAGAATTTGAGGCCAGCACCTCTAATTCCACTCGCTGCATTCTGTCTAAATATAAAATTCACGATTTAATGCGTCCGTTTTTTCAAGAGCAAACTAATGACGTACAGCTTGTGAAAAAATTTGACAGTACGATCGATCGAGCCGTCAAGTTGCACTTTTTAAAAGAGTTAAAGGGTACAGAAGGCGAATATGAGGTTCGCCGCATCCTCAAAGCTAAAATTCCCGCTGACAAATTGAAGGAAATCAAAGAAGAGTTAAAAGCACATGGCAAATCTAATGCTTGAATTTGAACCAGACAATTCCAAAGCTGGATACCGCTTGCATCGGCTTGAAGTATTAAACTGGGGAACTTTTAGTCAGGGTACGATCGCCCCATGCGGTTACACTTCCTTGCTCACGGGGGCTAATGGTTCGGGTAAATCGACGTTGGTTGATGCACTGCTGACATTGCTGGTGCCCAGTAGAAAGCGGAATTATAACTTGGCTTCAGGTTCGGAAAAGCGAAAGCGAGAGCGAGATGAAAAGACCTATGTACTCGGAGCTTACAGCACAATTAAAAGTGAAGATGACCACAAATCTAAACCGAAGTACCTGCGTACCAAAGATGATTATTCAGTTTTACTCGCTTATTTCTATAACAAAGGATGCGAACAGAAAGTCACCTTGGCTCAGGTTTTGTGTGTAAAAGAGAAAGTTGAAAAGTTGTTTGTGGTTGCTGCTGGTAAACTCAGCATCGCCGAGCACTTCAATAATTTTGAAAACTTCCCAGAATTAAAAAAGCAATTAGCCTCTTTATTGCAACCAAAGATAGAAATATTTGACACATTTGTTGACTACAGCAAACACTTTCGCAAAACCTTTGGTGTGGAATCTGAAAAAGCTTTCGATTTATTCAATCAGACAGTCAGCATCAAAGAAATTGGAGAATTAAATGAGTTTGTGCGCGGTCATATGCTGGACAAAATTAATCTTGAGGAGGAAATACAAAAGCTAACTAAATATTATGAAGATTTAACTTGTTCCCATGAAGCAATGCAGAAAGCAAAGAAACAGATAGAGATTTTAAGACCGCTAATTGCTGATTCTGACAACTACGAAAATGTCAAGCGAAATCTGGATCAAGTGAAGGAAGTATTACGAGTTGTTCCTGCCTATTTTGCTCAGCGTAAAATAGGTTTGTTGCAAACAGTAATTGTAGACAAACAACAGGAACATACTCAAGCAAACCAGGATTTAGTAGAAATAAATGGGGCTTTAAAACGCTTGCGACAGCAAGAGCTAAATTTAAAATTAGACATTGAAAATGACGATAAAGGACGGCAAATAAAAGATTTAGAACAGGCAATTAAGACTTTAGAGGAACGGATCTATAATTATAAAATAGCAGCCAAAAAATATAATCAAATTGCTGAAGGTATAGGATTTCCAGCTTACAGTGACCGGGATACATTTAATAGTTCTGCAATCCAGGCGGAGGAAAGGCAAAAAACTGTTACCGAAGAAATCACAAAATTAAGAAGTCAACGCGATGAGGAAACAAGTAAGAAGAAACAACGTGAAAATATTTACACTGAGTTAGACAAAGAACTGCAATCTTTAAAACAGCGAAAAAATCAGATTCCCGGTGTAAACGTCCAACTAAGAAAAAAAATATTAACTGCTTTGGAAATTGCTGAGGCGGAAATTGCTGAGGAAGAAATTCCTTTTGTCGGCGAACTGCTGAAGGTAAAGGATGGAGAAGGCGAGTGGGAAGGGGCAATCGAAAAACTGCTGCACAACTTTGGACTGCGACTCCTAGTTCCTGAAAGGCATTACCATAAATTCACTAAATATGTCGATCGAACTAATCTGGGTCGTCGCGTAGTTTATGAGAAACTTTCCACTAAAAATTTACATCAGGAAACTAGAAACTTAGATAAGAATTCCTTGTTTAATAAATTGGACATTAAACGTGATAATGAATATATTACTTGGCTGACTAATGATTTATTAAACACATTTGGTAGCTGCATCTGTTGTGAAGATTTAGATAGGTTCGAGCGGGAGAATTATGCTATTAGAAAAAATGGCTTGATAAAAAAGGGGAATAGACATGAAAAAGACGATCGCCATCGAATCAACGACAAAAGTCAATATATTTTGGGATGGGACAATTCTGAGAAAATCAAGGATTGTGAAGCTAAACTGAATGAGCGTAAAGCAGAGATTGATATAGTAGAAAAAGCGATCAAGGAGATTGAAACAGCACAAGAAGAGTGCGACCATCAAAAGAAGCTGCTAGAAAAGTTATTGGAATTCAATGATTTTTCTGCGATCGACTGGAAACCGGAGGCTAGCAAGAAGCAAAAGCTAGTAGAGCAAAAGCAGGAGTTAGAGGAAAGTTGCGATCGCCTAAATGACTTGAAAAGAACACTAGCTGCTGTCAGCGCTGACATTCAGAAAAAGGAAGCAGATAAAACTGGCGCTGACAAAAAAATTGCTAATCTCGATCGCGATATCGACGCTTACCAACAACAGAGGGATGAATGCGACAGGCGATCGACATCATGCACATCCGAAAAGATTCAGACTTATACTCCTAAAATTGAAGAGAGTCTCAAAAATCAAAGTCTGACCCTCGCTAACATCCATCCTTCGGAATCTGAAGTAAATGAGTCTTACCAGAGTCACATAAACGACGCAAATAGCAAGTTAACTTCTTTGGAAAGAAGCATTGACAAACAGATGGATAGTTACAAGCGAGAGTATCCCGAAGAAACTGCCAATGTTGACGCATCATTAGAAGCGATTCCTGAGTTCAAAAAGATGCTACAAAGGATAGAAATAGATGGTTTACCCGCACAGGAACAAAAGTTTAAAGAACTGCTAGATCGGAAAATTAGTGACGCTATTTCTAATTTTAAAGAGGCGTTAGAAGACTGGGAAAGTGAAATTAAACAAAAAATTTACGAGATAAATCAATCCTTAAAAGTGATTGAGTATACAGACTCGACTTATATACAAGTCCAATCGGAAATTAACCGAGACACCCAAATTAAGGAATTTAAAAATCAATTGAAGGCGTTGTGCTATCGTGATGTAGGCGTTGAGCAAACTTCTGAAGCTGACGAAGCTAGCTTTAAAAAAATTAAAGAGCTGATCGATCGCCTCAAGTCAGATGAGCCGTGGAGAGCAAGAGTCACCGATGTGCGTAATTGGCTTAATTTCTCAGTCAGCGTCAGAAATAAAGATGACCACACTCAGAAGGAATATTACTCCGATTCCTCTGGAAAATCGGGCGGGCAAAAGGCTAAATTAGCCTACACCATCCTAGCGTCAGCTATTGCCCATCAATTCGGATTAGTACAAGATAAAACAAAATCTGAGTCATTTCGTCTGGTGGTCATTGATGAAGCTTTTAGCAAGTTAGATGAAGAAAATGCAAAGTATGCAATGGAGTTATTTAAACAATTAAATCTTCAGCTTCTGGTAGTTACGCCCAAAGACAAAATCTACGTTGTTGAGGATTATGTAGGCTCTGCTTACTATGTTGAAAACAGCCGTGAAGAGAACGACTCCAAGGTTTATAATATATCCCTAGAAAAGCTGCGTCTAAAACAAATGGCTTCAAATTAACTGTGTCTGTTTATGATTACACCCGACGAAATCAGAAAGAAAGCCGATCGACTATATATTCCCTTCCTGCAATCCTTGCTCCAGGCAGAACCTTTTTTCCCGCGAGATTTTACGGCAGGTCGCACAATTCCCGACGACTTCCAGAAGCTAAGAGATGCTGTTGAGCAACTTAAGAAAGGCTCAAAACATTGCGTTGGGTACGGGTATCAAGTTGAGTCGATACGGCGGAAAACTCGCTTTGATATGCAGTCGTTACCATCCAGAATTATATTTGAAACCGAGACAGATTATCTCAAATTCGTGAATAAGGAATCCGAAGTGGCGGATTTTAAAAAAGCTGTAGCAAGGATGAGAAATGAATTCCCTGAATTGAATATCTGGCTCAGTCAAAATCCTAAAAAAGTAATCAAGCACTTAGGAAAGTGGGATAATTTATTGCGCGTATGCCTGTATTTCCAAAACAATCCCAAACCCCACCTTTATCTTCGCGAACTACCGATAAATGTTCACACTAAGTTCATCGAACAAAATCAAGGTATTCTAAATGAATTGCTGTCAGCTATCCTGCCAGATGATGCTATTAATCAAGAAGAAAATGATTTTGAAAAGCGATTTGGTTTGCGATATGCTGAGCCATCGGTAACTATCAGAGCTTTGGATCAAAACCTACAGGTGAAGTATGGCATTAGCACCTCGGAGATGAGCATACTCATTTCGGATTTTGAACGTCGCAATCTTCAAGGATACCGCTTTATTATTACTGAGAATCTGATGAATTTTCGCACATTACCTGATTTAAGCAACAGCTTTGCGCTGTGGGGAGAGGGCTTTAAGGTAGCTATTTTAAAAGATGTTGAGTTGCTAATGCATTGCCAAATAATTTACTGGGGCGATTTGGATGCCCAAGGGTTCCAGATTCTTGCGAAGTTAAGGTCTTATTTTTATCAAACAATTTCTGTTATGATGGATCGAGAAACTTTCGATACATTTCAGGAATCTGCTGTGCCGGGAACATTGTGCAAGGTTGCTAACTTATCTTACCTGACACCGGAGGAGCAGGATTTATTTGCTGATTTATCCAAGCAAACAATTCGTTTAGAACAGGAAAAGATACCGAAGGATTTTGTAATTTGTCGGTTGAATAATTTGACCGCTCGGTAATATCGTTTCCGGTGGCATCGGAATCATATATTTGGATGAAATCGCGTGAGCCCCGCTCGCATTACATAATTCCGATGCTACCGGAGATGATATAAGCCCACATAAAAGAAACAGCTCTTTACAAGCGTTTAACAAGTATCCACCGCAACTCTAACGGCGGTGTTTCTTGCACCGAAAATAAATCGCGCCCGCTAGCCCAACTGACAAACCAAGGTGTCGGCGGCCACGCAGAGTCAGGCAAATGTTTTTGTTCGTATTCAATCACAGATTCATCTGAAATAATTTCTAACGGCAAACCCTCTATTGCTGCTTGCAATTCTTCTCTGGTAATCAGATAAGACCAACACAATTCAGACATTTGTTTTGCCATCTCGTCGGGTTCGTACCCATCTACAGCTAAGAAAGTGCTGAATAAGATAAACCCGCCGCTTAACACAGCATCAGACATTTTGCCGAGGAACAGGCGGATTTGTTCGCGGTAGCGGAAATGAGAGAGAACTTCAGTAGCAATGGCTAATTTGTACCGATAAGTTTTCATCCTCAATAATGGGTCTAAAACGTCGCCTTGGGTGACATTTATCGGTAAGTTTTCGGCGGTTGCTGCTGCTGATAGTTTCTCGGCAAATATGGGTGTTAGTTCGATCGCATCCACGGAATGACCTAACCTTGCTAAGGGCAAACTATTGCGCCCTGGGCCGGCACCAACATCTAAAATAGGTGCTTTTCCCGGTTCGCCTAATTCGGCGGCAATGGCGATGACTTTGGCATCGGGATGGCTGCCGAATAAAGGTTCGGGGCGAATATCCGGCCAGCTATGATATTTCTGGGCCATCGATTCGACTTGAATCTTGGTATTCAGAGTAATGCCGCCGGCTAAACCGCTTTGGGAATTGGCGGGAAAATATGAGACTATTAGATTAGCGTGGGGGGAATTTTTGAATCCTTCTGCTAAGGCGTTGGCGATTAATGTTCGCAAGTTTTCGGCTTGGGCAGCGTCGATGTTTTGTCCAAGAATGTTTAAGAAGTCGGACAGCAATTTAAGATAGTCGTCTAGCATTGATGGCAAGCAAGGCAGATAGAATTCTCCCTTGAGGCCGATGTTCTTTTTGAGCCTTTCTTTGAGAATTAATTTCAGGCGATTGGAGTCTATCAGCGGCGGCCCTGTTTCGGGTGATTCGCTGACTGGCAATTCGGGGATAGATGCGGCACTGGTAAGGTTTTTAGTCACAATCTTTTTGATTAGATTCAGCAATAAGTGCGATCGCACCGAGCATAATCTTGTGCTCTTGCACCTGAATTCGAGCGTGCAGGGTTTCTGCGGTATCATCAGGCAATACCGGCACCGCAGCCTGCATTAAAATCGGCCCGCTGTCTACTTCTAAACGGGCAATATGCACCGTACATCCGGTGATTTTAACCTTAGCGGCCAGTGCTTGCTCGACGGCGCGAATTCCTGGGAAACTCGGCAGTAAGCTGGGGTGAATGTTAATAACGCGATCGGGAAAAGCATCAAGCAAAACTTTGGTAACAATTCGCATCCAACCCGCCATCACTACCCATTCTACATCATATTCTTGAAAAGTTTTGACAATTTTTGTATCTAATTCTTCGCGGCTTTTGCAGTCGCGGTGATTGAGCAGAATCGAGGGAATGCCGTATTTTTCTGCTCTGGCTGCGGCTTTGGCTTCGGGGTTGTTGTAAATTAATACTGGGATTTTAGCGTTGAGTTCTTTGTTTTGGATAGCTTGGGCAATTACCTCGAAGTTGCTGCCGCTTCCAGATGCTAAAACTCCTAATTTTAATGGAGGATGGGTCGGAGCGAGCGCACTTTTGCCAATCTCAGGAGAAATCAGGCAGGCATTGGAATTAACAGATACTGGATTAGCGGTCATAAAGATAAAAACTATTCACTCGTCTTCTACAATACAGGTAAAGGGTAAGATGTGCTTCGGTGCACTCTACATGGAGATATTGCCTAAGTCCTAAGTATATTATTTTTTTCCCTGATCTACTGATTCACTCCTATTCTACAATATTCTCAAAAAACTCTTCCCTGATAATAGAATAAAGTTTTAAATCCCAATATCGGTCTTTCACAAATAGGTGCTGTCGCAATACCCCTTCCAATTGCATTCCCACTTTCTCCATCACCCGCGCGGAAGCAATATTGTTAACTTCACATCGAGCCATAATTCGATTCAGCGACATCTCCCGAAAGCCAAATTCAATAACTGCATTAACAGCCTCGCTCATGTATCCTTCTCCCCAATATCTCCTAGAGAGTGCGTAGCCAATTTCCGCGCGGCTGTGCGTCATGCTCCATTCCACAAATCCGCAAGTTCCGATAAACTTTTTCTCGGTTTTATGAACGATTCCCCAATCTACAAGCTCTCGTCTTTTGTACATTTTAGTAAGTGACCTGAGAAAGTATTTAGTGTCTTCGATCGAGGTGTGAGTTGACCACATTGTGTATTGTGATACTTCGGGATTTGAGGCATACTCAAACATATCGCTTGCATCGTCTAAAGTAATTTTTCTTAGCAGGAGCCTTTCAGTTTCTATAGTGGGTAAATTAGCTAATATATCGAGAAGGTTCATTGTGACAGTGACCTATATTGTGATACCATTTAAAACTAAAAGCTAAAATTTACAAGCCAATGGTTCGGATTAAATTTGGGCGTTTTAACTGGTTGGATAATGATGCGATCGCAGCTTGGACTTTCCTGGCCCCAGCTTTGCTGTTTCTGGGTACTTTTTTGATTTGGCCGATCGCCTATTTATTTTACCTCAGCTTTACCAGCGGCAGCTTTACCCAGTCGGGAGTGCGTTGGATTGGCTTCAACAACTACTGGCGTCTAGTCACAAACCCGGATTTCTGGCAAATTCTCCAAAATACGCTCTATTTTACTACTGCAACAGTCATTCCCAGTTTAGTGATTCCATTGGGCTTAGCAGTTTTGCTAAATCGCTCGTTTGCTTGGCGAGGAGCTCTCCGCACCGCTTATTTTATTCCTTCGATTACCTCTTTAGTTGCAGTAGGCTTGGGTTGGCGGTGGTTGTTTCAAACCGAAGGCCCGGTGAATAATGCCCTAAGTGCGATCGGCTTAAATCCAATTCCTTGGCTGAGTAGCACAGTTTGGGCAATGCCCGTGATCATTCTGCTCAGTGTTTGGAAACAATTAGGCTTTAATATGGTAGTATTTTTAGCAGGATTGCAAGCAATTCCGGTAAATCGTTACGAAGCCGCAGAATTGGATGGAGCTAATGCTTGGCAGCAATTTTTGTACATCACTTTACCCGGTTTGCGACCGACTTTAGTATTTGCTACTGTCACTACTGCTATTTTTACCCTGCGGAGTTTCGAGCAAGTTTATGTCATCACTGGTGGCGGCCCTTTGAACTCTACTAATTTGCTAGTTTATTATATTTACGAGCAAGCTTTTTCGCAATTTGATTTTGGCTATGCAGCCGCAGCGGCAACTTTCCTGATGGCTATAGCTTTGCTATTAGTTTATTTACAACTAAAAGTTTGGGGCGAAGATGCTTGATTAGCTAGGGGTATGGACACGGCAATGCCCATTGGTGTTAAGTTAACGTCCAAATTTACCAGTCTTTTGTCCATCTAATAAGCCTCTCGATCCCCCCTAACCCCCCTTAAGAAGGGGGGAAAAAGAGCGTCAAAGTCCCCCTTCTTAAGGGGGATTTAGGGGGATCTAATTTCGGCTATAAACGAGAGATACAAAGGATTTGAAACTTAAATTGACACTAAGGGTTCATGCCGTGTCCGTACAAATAAAATGTGCAATTAACTAGATTCACCATTACCGATTCCCAATTTTATATTCCATGTGATTGGCTGTTTGTTCAGCTTGTGCTGTACCCAAAAGTTTGCCGACAACGTGCAAAGACATATCAATTCCCGCAGCAATTCCCCCAGAGGTGATGATTTTGCCATTATCTACAAATCGCTGATTTTCGATAATAGTTGTGTTGGGAGCTAATTCTCTCAATAAATCCAATACTTGATGGTGTGTAGTTGCTTCCAAACCTTCCAACAAGCCAGCTTTTGCCAAAAGCAGCGAACCCGTACAGACGGAAAGCACTAATTCTGCTGTTCGCGCACAATCTTTTATCCAATCAATAACTGCTGAATTATCGATTAACTTTCTAGTACCTTGGCCTCCCGGTACAATTAAAATATCCGGTGGCGGACAATCGGAAATGGTGCAGTCGGGATTTACACTCAAACCATTGCGGGCGTTGACAGCACCGGGATGTTCGGCTACGGTAGAGACTGCAAAAGGTCGATCGCCTTTATTTAATTCTGATGTCACCGAAAACACTTCAAAAGGGCCTGCAAAGTCCAGTACCTCGACATCATCGAACATTAAAATAGCTACGTTCCTAGTTGTCATAAGACCTACTTCTGATAGAGGCAAAAAATCTCGGCGATTTGTTATCGTAGAACTGGTATAATTTAAATTATTAAAGCTATGCCGAAAAATATTCGCCATCGCGCCGTAACAATCTGTCTTTTATGTCTGGCTTGCGCCTTAGCGATTGCTGTTGCGCCAATTGTCACGCCCGCTCAATCCACAAGTCAATTAGAGTTTCGCATTACTCAATTAGAAGGGCAAATTTCTGAACTCAGGGGACAATTCTACAGTTTGCAGAACCAAAGTTCTAGAGTTAACCGACCTCAGTCTCCTTCCCCTTCAGGTTCGGGTCGCACAAATCCTAGAACGCTGTCGGGAGACCCGATGTTTGATAATTTAGCAACTTTGGCAATTGAAAACAAGCAAGATATTATCAAAATTCAAGAGCGGTTGTCAAAGCTAGAAGCGTCGAGAAATCGCTAGAGAAGGAAGAAGGAAGAAGGAAGAAGGAAGAAGGAAGAAGGAAGGGGCGACCCGGATACACGGATTAATTATTGAGCAAAAGTAGGGAGTCAGGAGTCATTAGTCATTAGCCAGAAGGAAGAGGGAAGAGGGAAGAAGGAAGAGGGAAGAGGGAAGAAGTCAGTAGTCATTAGTTAGAAGGATGAAGTCATATTCTCGCCAACTCAAAACTCAAAACTCTCCCCCTCTCCTTCTCTCCCACTCTCCGACGTTGAGGTCGAGAACAGTAGGGTCTGCTAAAAGTTAACTGGCAGAACTATTCAATGATATGGAAATAAAAGGCTGCAACCACAAAATTGATTGCTAACAGCAACAGAAACCAGCCTGCGCGAAAGGTGTAAGGGAATTTGCCCGTTTTCATCACGGACTCGGATTTTAATTGGTTCTTCGCTATCTCTGCCATAGGTAAAGCTCCTAATTCATAATGTCACTCTATTTACAAATAGCAGAGAGCGTCGCACTTATGCACAATCCTCTAGAGTTATTTTTTGTAACAAGGAGTTTATACCGCGTTGAATTCAAATTAGTTTCAATCGCTCTCTCCGGCGTGGTAGGAACTGCGGACGAGAGGCCCCGATCGCACGTGCTCAAACCCCATCTCCCGCGCGATCGACCCGAAACGGTCAAATTCGGTCGGCGTCCAGTATTTACGCACTGGGAGGTGCTCTAGAGATGGTCTCATGTATTGACCGAGGGTGAGCCGATCGCACTTGGCGTCCCGCAAATCAATCATCGCTTCGACTATCTCGGCTTCTGTTTCCCCGTGCCCCAACATCAAACCGGATTTTGTGGGAATAGTTGGGTCATATTGCTTAACAATACGCAGAACGTCGATCGAGCGATCGTACTTAGCCCCCCTCCGCACCGGCCCTTGCAAGCGACGCACCGTCTCAATATTGTGGTTGTAACAAGCCGGTTTAGCCTCCACCACCGTGCGAATCCGGTGTCGCTGCAACTCATCGAGGCCGGAATTCTCCCCGTCGGGGGCGGGCACAGGGGCACCGCCCCTACCCGTTCCCCCCCAAAAATCCGGCGTCAGTACCTCAACTTCAGTATGCGGGTTGAGAATGCGAATTTGGGCGATCGTCCTTGCAAACCAACCCGCACCCCCATCCGGCAAATCATCCCTCGCCACCGAAGTCAGCACCGCATACCGCAAACCCAACAACTGCACAGCCTCGGCCACCTTTTGCGGTTCCTCCGGGTCTAGGGGCATCGGAGAATGACCTTTATCTACTTGACAAAAAGCACAAGCGCGGGTGCAAGTCGGCCCCATCAACAAAAAAGTCGCCGTTTTTTGCGCGTAGCACTCGCCCCGGTTGGGACATCTCCCCTCCTCACAAATCGTGTGAATTTGCCGCTGTTTGATAATTTTTTGCACTTGGGAAAGTTCGCTAGCTTTGCCAACGGGCCTACGCAACCACTCCGGCATCGCCTCGATTTCACCCCGCATTTGGGCGGCAACTGCTTTGACAGTAGGAGTTTTAGGAGTTTGGGGCGACATAAAATTAAGTGGCGATTGAGTTAATTCCTTCGATCGTATCCGAAATCAAAGCCCCTGAACTTGTAGGAGTATCACCCGAAATCAGAATTGCGCCGAGGTGCAACAAAACTAAACTCGCCCAGAATTATGGGTAGAATTCTGTTAGGGATATACTGAAGGTTGCAAATCATCACTCATTCATTACTGAAGGAGTCAGTCGTGGCTGGTCAAAAAATCTTGGTAATCGATGACAGTAAAGTCATCCGCGTCCGAGTCCGAGAGATGTTGCCTCAGGGTAACTTTGAAGTTCTAGAAGCAAAAGACGGCGAAGAGGGACTCAAACTGATCCGTCAAGCCCGGCCAAATCTAATTATGTTAGATTTCCTACTGCCCAAAGTCAGCGGTTGGGAAGTGTATCAAAAAGTGCAAGCCCATCCTGAGCTTTCTAAGATACCTTTGGTGATCATGTCGGGCCGCGAAGAAGAGGTGATGGAAAAAATTCCGAAACCCTTTGAGAAGCATTTTTTTGCATTCATCGCCAAACCGTTTGAGAAGAAGCAGCTAACCGAGGCAATCAAATCGGCGATGGTACTGGCCAAAAAGAAACCAGTGCCGGAAGCCCCAGCCGCTGCGGCTGCAACCACCTCTGGAGCGGGCGCCGCCGAAATTCAGGCGATGACTCAGAAAATGGCGAAAATGCAAGCGGAAATTGATGCACTCAAAAAACAAATGAGTCAGGTGATTACGATCATCAAGCAGAAATTGAAATAATTCTGCTGTTTTTTGAAGGCACTTATGTAGAAGGAAACTTCCACACCGTGAAACTTTCAGTTGAATCTCAAGGGCTGCGATTTTATCTGCATCTTTTTGCCAAATTGTTTGAGCGAGTGCGCTCGCCAACAGCCTGCAACTGGTTTCTCAAAATCCCAGTGAGAAAATCAATTAAAAGTTAAAAATAAAACAAGGGAGGAAATTAATTATTAATTTATATTAGGATTTTTAATTCCCGCTCGTTCCACACTCAATTATCAACTCCTCAGTCTCATTTTTTTGGTTAATGACTAACGACTATTCCGATTTTTTGCCTCAACTGCGTGCCTCCACAGAGCAATTATTGAAAAGATTAGACTGCTTCGATCAAGCGCAGGTATTAGCGATCGGAGATTTGACCTTGGACGAGTTTCTTACCGGACAAGTAGAGCGAATTTCCCGCGAAGCACCTGTGTTGATTTTGCGCTACGAAAATACTCAGCAAGTACCAGGAGGTGGCGCAAATGCTGTCTATAATTTAGCCAAACTGGGAGGCAAAGTAAAAGTTGCTGGTTTGGTGGGAAAAGACGACCAGGGAAAGGCTTTGTGCGGTATTTTTGAGGCGGCGGGAATTGATACGGGTGGGATTTTAATCGATTCGCAGCGTCCAACTGTCACCAAAACTCGAATTTCCGGGCACGCGCGGCAGTCAGTGACTCAGCAGATTGTCCGAGTCGATCGCAAATCGGACGAGTTGCCGGATTTAGATTTGCAGTTGCAACTGGCAGACTACATCCGGCAGCAAATACCGACAGTAGATGCAGTGGTTTGTTCCGACTACGGCGACGGAGTTTGGACGAATTTGGCGATCGAATCGGCAGTGGTTCCCGGCAAAACAATTGTAGACGCTCAAATAAATTTGCAGCGATATTCTGGAGCAATGTTATTTACTCCGAACTTGCCAGAAGCCGAGCAAGCCGTCGGATATGCTATCAAAAACCCTCAAACTTTAATGCAAGCAGGACGCGATTTATTGAACTTAACTCAAGCTCAAAAAATCCTGATTACTCGCGGCGAAGAAGGGATGACTTTGTTTGAAAGGGCCAACGGCGAAGAAATCAAAAATTCACCCCCTCCAACATCCATTTGTGAAAAGGGGGAATTTGCCCTTCAAAGTTGGGACATTCCCCCTTTTAACAAGACTGATGTATTCGACGTAACCGGTGCTGGAGATACAGTTGTAGCAGCAATGACTTTAGCTTTGTGCGTCGGTGCATCTGGTTGGGAAGCGGCAGTTTTGGGAAATTTGGCGGCTAGTATTGTCGTGCGTCAATTCGGTACGGCAACGACGACAGCAGACGAAATGAAAGAAGCTTTGAAAGAAATGAGCAGTCAGTAGGCAGTAGGTAGGGGCGGTGCCTGTGAGTGCCCGCTACCAACTGACTAATGACTAATGACTACTGACTAATGACTACTGACTAACGACTACTTACTCTTTTTCAAAATTTGCCCCTTGTCATCAATTGTCAAACCGCTATTGGGAAAATCGCTCTTTGTCAAACGGTTAATCAACCCCACAGTCCTAAATTTGTTATCAACAGCCGGAATACCTCGCCCGTCAAGTTGGACGGGGATAATCTTACCAGAAACAAAATCCCCTTGCGGAGTCATTTTCACATCCAAAATTAGAGATTGACCGAGTGCTCCTGCTGAAGACAAAGTGCGATAACCCAAAAAATTTCCCAGGGAATAAGCAATCAATTTACCTTTATAAAGCTCCATAGCTCTGGTAACGTGCGGGCCGTGGCCCAGAATCAAATCGGCTCCCGCATCAATCATCGTCCGCGAAAACAAAACCATATTTCCCCGGTTTTCTCCGTAAAAGAATTCAGTTTTATTTCTCACATTCAGAGCTCCCGTTCCTTCAGCTCCAGCATGAACTGATATCACTACAATATCAGCGTTTTGCTTGGCTTTTTTGACAACTTCGGCTCCCGCTTTCAGTTCCAGCAAGGAATTGTGAACTTCGCCGTAGTTGCTGAAACCGATAAAGGCAAAATTGACGCCCTTGACATTTTGATACACAATTTGATCTCTTTTACCAACAGCCTTCATGCCATTGCTGTCGATGTTTTTAATTGTGTCATTAAATCCCTGCTCGTTAAAATCGTAAGAGTGATTGTTGGCAACATTCAAAATATCAAAACCAACATCTTTGAAAATTTTGGCATAACTCGGAGGCGTCCGAAAGGCAAACAGCATTCGTCCGCCGCCTGCTTTGGAACTGTAAGGATAATCGGTCATCGTGCTTTCAAAATTGCCAAACAGAATATCAGCTCCTTGGAGGTAGGGTTTTACCGACTCTAATAACATCTCTTTTTTTGCCGGCAGTTTGTTGTAGGGATAATTTGTGCCGGGGATCATGTCACCAACTGCTTTGATGCTGACAGTGGCGGGCAAAATGGCAGGTTTTTTGGCTGCAGGGGAGGGCGGTTTTGGAGGTGGAAGGGGTTTGGCAGAGGCTGCTGGTGCTGGTGTCGCTCTCACTTCTTGTACCGCAGGCTTTGACGTTAGAGGGTTATTAGTAGCGGTGGTTGAGGATTTGTAAAGTTGAGAAGCCAGAACAAAGCCGGATATCGGCACGAGAATTAGACTCGCAGCACCGACTGACACCCCTGATTTTTTAGTTTTAGTGCCTGCTAATTCTGGCTGCGGTGATGGCTTTTGCTGCCTTTGATTTGGGGATTTTCGAGTTGGGATTTTAAGGGGTTGGGGCGGAGATTTTTCTAATGTTTGAGTGGTCGCAGTTGTGACATTTTGAGTTTTTTCTAGCTTGGGCAAAGTCACAGGAATGGGAGAAGCTGCTACACTAGCGGCTACTGCTGCACTCGCAGCTACTGCTGCATTCACGGCAACTAATGCACTCACGGCTGCGGGAGTCGGGCGTTTTTTTAATTCTACCGTCTGGGTCCAAGCGGGCAATTGCTCGCCGCCGCGCCGCCCGTAAACTGTCACTGAGTAAAGGTTATTTGGTTGCAGCCGCTGCAACCCTTTGACTGCGACTCGGAGACAGGCTTCTTCTGCAGGCAAATGTTCTGCTTCCAGCAGCAGGTGCAGGGTGTCATTTTCCCGGCTGGCTTTAGCCGTGACGCCGAAGCTTTGGAGTGCTTGGCTGATCAGAAATGCGATCGCCCTGGCATCGCCTTCTTTTGCTAAATTTAAAATATCTTGTTGGCTCACAAATGCCTCTACTCTCACACTAGAAATTTAGCTCGATCTTATATCAAATTTGGCGGCACAGCATTAAATACCGATTGATTTAACTTAAGTAAGTGGGTACAAATAAACAGAACGTTGGCAGAGGGCGCCTGCGTGAAACGGTCTACTCGCTCTCACTATAGCTCCTAACTAAATCCGACCCTACTTTTACAAGATAGTATGATTTTTGGCGCTTGCTAACTGACTACAATATTTCCTAACGGTTATCTTAGTCGATCGCCCAAACACTTCTATCCGGCATAATTGTCCCCTTCAAATTAACATCGGTCAAATCAGCGCTCTCTTTCTTACAGCATTTTTGGTAAATAAAACTGGTTTATGAGCGTCGAGAGTGCATCCTGGAATGTACGGAAAATATGCGGTTTAGCAGCGAAGAATTAACGAAAAAACCAAGTTTCTCCTTACCAGTGCCAATCCCCCTGTCCCACTTGGGCCCAAATTCACACAAAAACGATCCACCCGCAGGCTCGGAAGCTTGTTAAACTTTTGGTCATGCCACGCTATTAGTAAGAAATCGACAGCTAGCCACGATCGTCTGCTAGCGCCCTCGCAGTGCTGTGCTGCGGGGCCTGCACTGCACACTGCACGTAGGTGAGATGAGCTGCAATCAACTTTCGGGATGCCGCTGTTAAAGTCGTGGCCGCCGATGTAGTGGTTCGTTTTAAACTAATTATTTAAAGGAGTTGCACGTCAATGACACAATTGTGCTTATAAGATCTGGCTCAGTGCCCTCTCAAACCAGGGTTTTTAGCTAGTCTGGTGGTATTTGTAAGTTAGTTAAGCCCATAGCAGCTAGGATCGAGCTAACTCAAGGTTAAACTAAAGCTCGTCATGCGGCGTTGCCTCTCAAAACCCGGATTGAGTCTTATGGCGCATTACCGCTCCTCTGTATGTTTGTTCACCTGCATTGCCTGTCTGGGCGCTGCGTTCAGTCCAAGTGCCGACGAAGGACACCAGGTACTCAATGCCTCCTACCGGGCTGTTTCCGAAGAAATTGCTCAGGCGAACTCTCCCCCGGACGATCGCCAGGATTCCAAGCCTCCAAAACCGTCTCCAGCGCCCGATAAAAACAAATCTCAGCCGTCCAAAACATCCAAATCTAATTCTAAGATCCCGAAATCGGTATCCAATTTGATCGTCATTTTGTCTCGTCAGCGGGGGTTCTTAATGTTGGGTTTGGCAGCAGTTGTCGTTACGGCAGCGGCAGTATTTATCATGCTCAAATTAGTTAGCAGTGACGAGTCAAATTATCCTAAGCGAAGACGGGGAAGATTAGAGCGCCACAACCAAAAAAACTCTCAATTTACTAATCCCGACTCTCCTACAAACTCGCACGCAATTACACAGCAAGAGGGTTCTTTTGGGCGATCAAAACCGCTGTCAGCCTTTCCTTACCCTTTGGATTTGCCAAAAGACAACAGTCTCGAAAGCAGCGATCGACCTTTTAGCAAGGAATCCGGGGAACCAGAATCCGAGGATGCAGCAGTCGAGGGCGATCAAATTAATTCCGACACCTCGCCCTTGGAAACTCACAGCAATGGGTACAGCAGTACAGGTTTCAACATTCCCGAAACAACTAATCAAGGCGATTCCCTAGCGAAGAAGAAAGGTATTGCCCTTCCCGAAACGGATGGTAGACCTAAAGTTGATATTATTGAAGCACTGATTGAAGATTTGCAGCAGCTAAATCCCGCAAAGAGGGGCAAAGCAATTTGGGAACTAGGCCAGCGGGGAGATTCCAGAGCAGTTGAGCCGTTGCTCGATTTGCTACCAAATTCCGACTCGAAGCAGTACAGTTTAATTTTGGCAAGTCTCTCGGAAATTGGCATTCGCACGCTCAAACCCATGAATAATGCCTGGTCAATTTCCCTGCAAAATGAAAATCCCGAAGTGCGTAAAAATGCAATTCGGGACTTGACGCGGGTTTACGAATTGGTGAATCAAATCAGTTACTTGTTGCACCGTGCGACGGACGATCCCGATCCAGAAGTTCAGGAAACTGCTCGCTGGGCAATCAATCAGTTGAACCGCCTCCGTCCGCGTTCTGGGATGGATTAATAAATGTAGCAATTTTTAAATAATTTAAAAATAGAGATTTGAGATGGGATAATTTATAATTTAGATTATGTTAACATTAGTGAATGCTGACTAATGACTAAGGACTAATGACTAATAACCATTTAAAACTATTGTTCCTGTCAACTTCTGTCGGTCAACTAGGTTCGGGGTTGGGTGGCGGTGTCGAACTTACAGTCCTTAACATTGCTAAAGAATTGCAGAGTCGTGGTCATAAGATAGCAGTTGTAGCGCCCATAGGTTCAGTCTTAGAATCAATTCCAGTAATCGAAATAACTGGTGATTTGCAAGTAACCGCCCAAACACAAGATTACAATGATCCTATTGTGATGCCCGCAGATTCTGTGCTGGCGAATATGTGGGAATATGCTCGCCAAGTTCAGGATGAATGGGATGTCATTGTTAATTTTGCCTACGATTGGCTGCCGTTTTATTTGACACCATTTTTTAGGACTCCGATCGCACATTTGATCAGCATGGGATCCCTTTCCGCAGCCCTCGATCGCATCGCCGGACAAACCGCCCTCAAGTTTCCTAGTACGATCGGAGTTCACACCGCTTCTCAAGCCAAAACATTCGCCTTTGCCGATGAATGTCAGTTGTTGGGAAATGGCATAGATTTATCCCTGTACAAATTTTGCGACAAACCGCAGTCTAAATTAGCTTGGCTAGGCCGCATCGCCCCGGAAAAAGGCGTAGAAGATGCAGTAGCAGCAGCGAAAATTACAGGCATTCCCCTGAAAATTATGGGCAAAATGCAAGATGAGGATTATTGGCAAAAAATTTGTGCTGATTACCCGGATGCTCCGGTAGAATATTTAGGGTTTCTGACAACAACTCAAATGCAAGAGCAAGTCCGAGAGTGTCAAGCATTGTTGATGACACCACGTTGGGTGGAAGCTTTCGGAAATGTCGCGATCGAGGCTTTAGCGTGTGGTGTGCCTGTGATTGCTTACGAGCGCGGGGGGCCGGCGGAAATTGTTAGAGACGGACTGACGGGCTTTTTAGTGGCTCCTGATAGTGTAAATGGGTTGGTAGGTGCGATCGCCCGCTTAGACCAAATTGACCGCAGCGCT
The DNA here is from genome assembly GCF_036701555.1 of Microcoleus sp. Pol10D4. NCBI lineage: Bacteria > Bacillati > Cyanobacteriota > Cyanophyceae > Oscillatoriales > Microcoleaceae > Microcoleus > Microcoleus sp. Pol10D4. The sequence continues at coordinate 22,198 of NZ_JAUBRA010000023.1, read as the reverse complement.
TGCAGGCGACAAGCAGAGGTAGAATATTCTTTAGCAGCTTTGGGCGATCGTTGTGAACACTGGTTCAAATCTATTCTCAAATTGAGTTAAATAAACTCTTAAGCGACCAGAAAAAAAGGAAACAGAAAAAAACTATGGCAACCGAACGTTTAGTGCTTTTATCCAGTAGAGAAATCGAAAAAATGCGCCAAGCAGGCCGTTTAGCTGCCGAACTTCTGCTACATCTCGAACCAATGGTTAAACCGGGTGTCAGCACTTTAGAAATTAACGACGAAGCCGAACGTTGGACTTTGGCACACGGAGCCAAAAGCGCTCCGCTAGGCTATAAAGGATTTCCCAAATCTCTGTGTGCAAGCGTCAATGAAGTAGTCTGTCACGGCATCCCTAATGCGAAACAAATTCTTAAAGAAGGGGATATTATTAATATTGATGTAACGCCTTTAGTTGATGGTTATCATGGCGATACTTCCAAGACTTTTTTTGTCGGGAAACCTTCACCGGTAGCGAAAAAGTTAGTTGAAGTAACCGAGGAATGTTTAAGAAGAGGAATTGCGGAAGTCAAACCGGGTGCTCGTACCGGTGACATCGGTGCAGCGATTCAAGAATATGCTGAAGCACAGGGCTTTTCGGTAGTGCGAAATTTTGCGGGACACGGGATTCACCGAGTCTTTCACACTGAACCGGAAATTCTGCACTACGGCAAGCGGGGCACGGGAAAGAAGCTCAGACAAGGCATGGTTTTTACGATCGAGCCGATGATTAATGAGGGTACTTGGGAAGTGGAAATTCTCGCCGATGGTTGGACATCTATCACTAAGGATGGAAAGCTTTCGGCTCAATTCGAGCACACTCTGGCTGTGACTGATTCTGGGGTTGAAATTCTAACTTTGCCGTAGCAATCATTAACAAATAATCTCAAAAACTCACTCCTAAATCAATAATCAACGAGATCCGGTAGGGGCGGGTTTTACCGACAATATCTAACGATAATCAACAATCTAGATAAACCCGCCCCGCCACAACCGATAACCCAAATCAACCTGAAATTTGCATCGAATCCGAAAATGTAGGTTTGTATTTATGGGGGGGTGGGGGCGGGTTTTCGAGATAGTCTGTTTTAGTCATAAATTGTCTGTAAAACCCGCCCCTATAGAATTACGCTCGATTCACCAAACACGATATAACTAATAACTAATAACAAATGACTGACCTAAAATTTCTGCAACCAGGAGATTTGCTCAAAGTAATTGCCCCTAGTGGCACTTTGCGAGAATCAACCAACTTTGAAAAGGGTGTAGAAATTTGGAAATCTCGCGGCTATCGAGTTGAATTAACACCGGGTTTTGACGATCGCTGGGGCTATTTGGCAGGTTCCGATGAAAACCGCGTCCGACAGCTAGCAGAGGCCCTCAATGACCCGAATTGTCGCGGTATTCTGTGTGTTCGTGGCGGTTTCGGCAGCACTCGACTTTTGGAAAAAGGAAATGTGGGAAAGGCGGAAAATTCCCAATTTCCAACTCCTGATTCCCATTCGCCGAAATGGTTAATCGGCTTTTCAGATATTACTGCTTTGCTGTGGAATCAGGCTAAATTGGGTGTTTGGGGCGTTCACGGGCCGATGCTGACAACTTTGGCGGATGAACCGGATTGGTCTGTCGATCGACTTTTTGACTGCATAGAAGGTCGTCCCTTACAATCTTTGCAAGGGAAAGGATGGGGCAGCGGGAAAGCCACCGGGCGGCTGTTTCCGGCGAATCTGACGGTAGCTTCTCATTTGCTCGGAACCCCGTATCAACCGGATTTGACCGGGGTTATTCTCGCATTTGAGGATGTTTCCGAGGCTCCTTACAGGGTCGATCGAATGCTGACTTTGTGGCGGATGGCGGGAGCTTTCGCTGGGGTGCGGGGCATTGCTTTGGGGCGCTTCAGTCGCTGCGAGATTGAGCCGAGTATTCCCAGTTTTAGCATTGAAGAGGTTTTGCGCGATCGGCTGGGGGACTTGAATATTCCGATTGTCTCGGATTTGCCCTTCGGGCACGAGGGAGTTAACGCTGCTTTACCGATGGGAATTATGGCGAGTCTCGACGCTGAATCGGGATTGCTGATTTGTGGCGATCGATCGCAACTTTAGATTAGGGATCAACGTCTATAACTTTAACATGAGATTTTGCACCAGCTAAATAGCCGGGTTGGGTGAGGTTGACACGGTTGGCAGAAATTACATTTAAAATGGATTGTGTATGCAAATGTCGGCACAAAAAAAGCAAAAAGATTTTAAAATTTTCGAGAGGTTGATATGAGAACTCACAACTTGTTAAACAGTATTGCTGCCGCTGTGCTAGTTGCAGGATTGGCACTCACTGGCATTTCGTCTAGTGCAGTTGGCGAACAGATACAGAATAACGATCGCATTGACGGAGTAATTCGCCGTACTTCTCCGATCTACCGTTTTCGGAATATGTGGACACCAGGCTCTCCGACAGAAGAATTGCGTGGCCAAGAATACACATTCAACGCTCGGGAAGGCGACAACATTGAAGTGTTTTTAGATACAGATAGAAGTCGCGGTTTTACTCCCGTGATGGTGTTGTTTTACGGGAACAACAAACAAGTCGCTTTTACGCAAGACCGTTCTTTTAATTATCAAATTCCCCGTAGTGGCGATTATAAACTGTTAGTGTTAGCAAAAGATGCAGCCAGAGGCGGTAGCTACACGCTGGAAGTTTCGGGAATTGATGGGGGCGACAGACGATCTCGCAATTCGCGGGACGATTGGTATACGAGGCGAGATAACGATCGAAATGACGGTCAATATGACAGAGCACAGCTTCTGCAAGATGATTTTGACTTGCGGTCTGTTGATTGTCGCGAGAGACGTTCTATGGTGAGAGTAAGGTTTGACGATGGAAATCAAGACTCGACTTACTGCGCTGTCCCGACTAGAAGGTTTCCGGCGGGAGATTATTACTACAATTCGCGGACTAGAGATTTAGATTCGGCGAGGCGGAATGATAATAGATTCGATGCGGGCCCAGATCAATGTCGGGTAGTGGTGGGCGGAGTCTGCGTGACTAGGTAAGTTGTTTCTTCTCAATGCGAGGACTATTTCTTGTCATTGCGAAGACTGTTTCTTGTCATTGCGAGGAACGAAGCAATCGCAGGATTTGTGCTTCATCGGTTCTATATTTTGGACTATAGCGCGGGTTCATCAACCCGGTTTCTTGGTAGAAATCGGGTTTCTTTGCCTCGCTAGTGTCCATTCAATTAGTTTCCTCAGCGAGTGGAGAGTATGTTCGTGGTGCCTCTGGATCATGTCCAGAGGCATCAATCCTGTTAGCACTATCCTGGTGAACAAGGAGATGATATGGTAGTCAAGTGCTTAGGTTTGTTTGTAGGTATAATCCTTGGCTTGTACCTTGCGTACTGGTTAAAGGTACGCCTGAATATCAATTTAAATGTAGCAGGAAATGAACACTTCCCCTCCTTCATCGAAAGGAAGTCTCATGGGTTAGTTAAGTGTAGGTGGTTCCCCAACAGCCATCACTGTAAGTAGATAATGTTTCCATTCAATTAGTTTCCCCAGCGAGTGGGGAGTCTGTAGAGTAACACCTATACCACGCTCCATGAGGGGGTTTCCATTCAATTAGTTGCCCCAGCGAGTGGGGAGTGATAATTTCGATGCTTCTACAATGGAAGCAGTCAGTTTCCATTCAATTAGTTTCCCCAGCGAGTGGGGAGTGAAGCTCTCAATCTTTTTGGAGAAGATACTGTGCTGTTAGTTTCCATTCAATTAGTTTCCCCAGCGAGTGGGGAGACCTCCATCAGACACCCTATACAGCGCAAGATGTCCAGAGACCATTTGCGAGGGTTCCCAAAATATCCGTCAAAACTCCTTCAACCCCGCAAAAAAAAATCGCTGAAACCCTTGCCCAGCAATGCTGCGAGGGCATCGATGAAATACCGTCGTTCCAGCGATTTTTCATTCCTAAGCTACATCTTGGAGAGCCGATCGCGAATTGTTCGGAGATTTTTTGATAACGCTCATGCTGCCGTCGGTTTCTAGCACGACTGCTTCGATTTCTTCGATCGACGCGCTGCCCGTCCCCCGAATCGCCGCCCGAATTTCCGATTCACTCACGCGCTGCTGCCGCATCGCCACAGGCAGAAATTGGCCTTGGCTGAGCAGCATAGTAGGTTCGGCTTTGATGAGATTTTTTACCCACTTTACCCGCACCGCAAGCCACGTGACGATGAATTGCAGCCCGATGAGTAAGCCGAGTCCGAAAACGCCCTCGACCAACGAAACGTCTTTTGACATGATGACAGTCGCCAGCGTCGAACCAAGCGCGATGGTAACGATGAAATCGAAGGCATTCCACTTCGACAGAGTTCGCTTGCCGGAAACTAGCAGCAAAAAAATCAGCGCGGCGTAAGCGGAAACGCCGATCGTCAAAATCCGAATTATTTCAAACCAATTGTCAAAAAACATATTTTTATCTCGCCGTGCTGATTTTGGGCGCTTTGCTGCTGCAAAGAGTGCTAGATGCTTCGTCTGCTTGAGGTCGCGGTCGCGGCTTCTGTTAGTTTGCATTGTCATTGTAGCAGAAGGGTGGATGTGAAAATTCCCTATTAACAAGAGTTTCAGCTATTAAGAATTCCTTGACCGTGCCAGAAGGTTGCTATCGAACTCAGCCACTCCCCTGATCTCCCTCCCCGCTGACAGATGAATTTTTTGTCAAAAAGGACGATCGCACAGTGGTAAGCTACCAAAGGCATTAAAATACCTAAATCAGAGAAAAGTTAAGATGTCAGCATTAAATGAAGTTCCCTTGTTGTTGCGGGCAGCCCGCGGCGAAACCCTAGACCGCCCGCCCGTGTGGATGATGCGTCAAGCCGGCCGCTACATGAAGGCTTATCGAGATTTGCGAGAAAAGTATCCCTCGTTTCGCGAACGTTCCGAAATTCCCGAAGTTGCGATCGAAGTTTCCCTCCAGCCGTGGCGCGCGTTTCAACCCGACGGCGTAATTCTGTTTTCCGATATTGTCACCCCCATGCCGGGTTTGGGCATCGACATGGACATCGCCGAAGGCAAAGGCCCGATTATCCACGCACCCATTCGCACTCAGCAGCAAATCGACAACCTGCAACCGCTGAACCCGGAAGAAAGCTTGCCGTTTATCAAAACAATCCTCAAATCCCTGCGCGAGGAAGTCGGCAACAAATCCACCGTGCTCGGTTTTGTGGGCGCGCCGTGGACGCTGGCGGCTTATGCGGTTGAGGGCAAAGGTTCTAAGGATTATGCCATCATCAAAAACATGGCATTTTCCGATCCAACTTTACTGCATCAGTTGCTGTCGAAATTCGCAGATGCGATCGCCGTTTACGTGCGCTATCAAATCGACTGCGGCGCGCAAGTAGTGCAAATGTTCGACTCCTGGGCCGGCCAACTGTCCCCGCAAGACTACGACACTTTCGCTTTACCCTACCAGAAACAGGTGTTCGAGCAAGTCAAAAAAACCCATCCCGACACCCCGCTAATTTTGTTAGTCACCGGTAGTGCGGGCCTCCTCGAACGCATGACAACATCCGGCGCGGATATCATCAGCGTCGATTGGACGGTTGACATGGCCGACGCGCGCCGACGTTTGGGCCCCAATATGAACGTTCAAGGAAATCTCGATCCGGGCGTGTTGTTTGGTTCTCAACCGTTTATTCGCGATCGAATTCTTGATACAATTCGCAAAGCTGGTCATCGCGGACACATCCTCAATTTGGGACACGGCGTATTACCGGGAACTCCCGAAGACAACGTGCGTTTCTTCTTTGAAACGGCAAAACAAGCGGACAAATTGCTTGCAGTTGCTGCTTAATTTGATTTGGTTTCGATTATATAATCGGAGCGAATTCGGTTTAACTGGTTCCCAGGCTCTGCCTGGTGAACCCATATCCAGAGGCTCTGCCTCGCGTAAAATGGAGGCAGAGCCTCCGGATATGCGTTACCAAGTCAGAGCCTGGTAACGAGTAACAACAACACACAATATTTGTAGGGACACGGCAATGCCGTCTCCAACCGTGAAAAAAGGATACGGCAATACCGTCTCCCTACCGCCCTTAAAAGCGTCAAATCCTCCCTCTTCCCCTGCGGCAAAATGAACTCAAAAAAAATTTTTGTGACGGGTGCAAGTGGCTGTATCGGTCACTACATGGCCGAAACTTTGATTCAAGAAACAAACCACGAACTTTACCTATTAGTTCGCAACCCAGAAAAATTAAAATTTGACTGGACAGCCCGCCCCGGCATCCATATATTACAAGGCGATATGCGAGATATCGAGCAACACGCCGAACTTTTGCAAACAATTAATGTCGCAATTTTAGCTGCCACTGCTTGGGGAGGAACTCAAGAAGTGTTTGACGTTAACGTAACGAAAACTCTCCAGCTAATTCAACTACTTTCGCCACAGACTTGCCAACAAGTAATTTATTTTTCAACGGCCAGCATTCTCGGTCGAGACAACAATTTGCTCAAAGAAGCCGGGGCACTGGGAACAGATTATATTAGCTCCAAATACAACTGCATGGTGCATTTGTCAGCTTTGACTAATGTGCCTCCAATTACGGCACTTTACCCGACATTAGTATTGGGAGGAGACGCGGAAAAACCAGTTTCTCACTTGTCCTCTGGCCTGCCACTTGTCGCTAAATGGATTGGTTTGATTCGCTGGTTTAAGGCAGATGGCAGTTTTCACTTCATCCACGGCGCAGATATTGCGACAGTAGTTAATTATTTAGTTGAGCATCCGCCGGCTTCCGAGGAACCGCGACATTTTGTGCTAGGAAATCCGGCGATTACAGCTAACGAAGTGGTAGAACAAGCTTGCCAGTATTTGAATAAAAAAATATTTTTTCGGGTGACTCTTTCAGCTTGGCTAGCCAATTTCTTTATTTGGCTGTTCCGAATTCAGGTGGCTGCTTGGGATAGATTTTGCATCAGCTACCGCCATTTTACTTATCAAAATCTTGTGAATCCCGAAAGCATAGGAATGCCGAGTTACTGCGGCACAGTTGCCGATATGTTAAGAACTAGCGGGATTCCCGGCAAAGATTCAAATTAGGGAAGAAGGAAGTTCGGCAGCGGATTTTGTAACGGATTTAACGGAGGTAACGGATTTAAGGGATAAATGTTGAGGAAAAAGGAAGAGGAAATGTACATCAAACTACTAATGTAGGCCGCACCATAAGCACTTTACCAGATATATGTAGGGTGCGCCGCGGCGCATTTTACAAATAAAGTAAGTTTTTCAAATTCTTTTTTGCCTTAGTCCCATGCTTTTTAAATGCGATTATCGTCAATTAAGGGTCAAATACGATAAGATATCAGCATTTGCACACTTTAACAGGGAACTGCAAGCTAAAAATTGCGCTCAATTTGTTGGTTTTAGGGGGTGTCACCCCTCGCCAGATATTCGATCGAGTGCAAGATCGTAATTTTAGCCTTAACATGAAGTCTTGAGAGTCGATCAAACTTTCAAACACGCCAGCCCGATCGCAAGTTGTTTACTGATGTGAGGTTTAACATATAATGCGAGTTCTTCTAGTTTACCCGCTGTTTCCGAAAACATTTTGGTCTTACGAGAAAATCCTAGAATTAGTTGATCGTAAAGTGCTGCTGCCACCGCTGGGTTTGGTAACAGTAGCAGCTATTTTACCCCAAGAGTGGGAATTTAAGTTAGTCGATCGCAATATCAGACAAATCACCGAAGCAGAATGGGAATGGGCAGAGCTCGTTATTCTGTCCGCAATGATTGTCCAAAAAGAAGATTTGCTAGACATAATTCGCGAAGCAAAACGGCGCGGTAAATCCGTAGCTTGCGGTGGCCCCTACCCGACTTCCGTACCAGAAGAACCTCAAGCAGCAGGCATAGATTACCTGATTCTCGACGAAGGCGAAATCACCTTGCCGATGTTTGTCGAAGCAATAGGGCGCGGCGAAAAAAGCGGAATTTATCGATCGGACGGCGTAAAACCCGATGTTACCACAACCCCGGTTCCCCGCTTCGATTTGCTGGAATTAGACGCCTACGACTCGATGTCAATTCAATTTTCCCGAGGCTGTCCCTTCCAGTGCGAATTCTGCGATATCATCGTCCTCTACGGCCGCAAACCCCGCACGAAAGAACCACAACAATTGATCGCAGAACTAGACTGTCTCTACAACTTAGGCTGGCGGCGCGGCGTGTTCATGGTAGACGACAACTTTATCGGCAATAAACGCAGCGTCAAACTGTTGCTAAAAGACTTAAAAGTCTGGCAAGAAGAACACAAATTCCCGTTTACTTTCAACACAGAAGCATCCATCGATTTAGCCCAAGACCAAGAATTGATGGATATGATGGTAGCGTGCAATTTTAATGCAGTGTTTCTAGGGATTGAAACTCCCGATGAAGAAAGCCTGCAAATGACGAAAAAATTCCAAAATACCCGCAATTCCCTGATCGAATCCGTAGAGTTAATTGCTAAATCAGGTTTGCGAGTAATGGCCGGATTTATCATCGGATTTGACGGCGAAAAACCCGGTGCCGGTCAGCGGATTGTCCAGTTTGCCGAAGCAGCAGCAATTCCGAGCACAACCTTTGGAATGTTGCAAGCTTTGCCGCACACGGCATTGTCCCACAGACTAGCAAAAGAAGGGCGGTTGCGCGACAAATCTGGCAACCTCAATCAGACTACTTTAATGAACTTTATCCCGACGCGGCCTCTCGAAGATATTGCCCGCGAATATGTCGAAGCATTTTGCGAAGTGTACGATGCTGAGAAATATTTAGACCGGACTTATCGCCATTTCTTAATGTTGGGTGCACCTACAGCAAATATACCTGCAAGAATTCCCAGTTGGATAGACTTGCGAGCACTGCTAACTGTGGTTTGGCGGCAGGGAGTCAAGCGCAAAACTCGCTGGAAGTTTTGGCATCATTTGTTTAGCATTTTCAAGCGCAATCCTGCGGTTTGGGATCATTATTTAACAGTGTGTGCTCACAACGAGCATTTTCTGGAATACCGCCAGATTGTACGGGATGAAATTGAAGCTCAATTGGCTGACTTTTTGGCTAATGAGTCTCAAACCGTCTATCAAGAACCTGTTCCTGTTGAGGAAAAGCAAGTGCAAGCGGTTTAGGGTTCGAGAATTCTACCTAATAGCCAGATACCCGACTTCTTAAACAAGTCGGGTATCTAAATTGCTTGAACAAAAATATCCTCTGGGTGATTGAAGAGATTTACCCCACACTCAACAATTCATCAAACTTGTTCTTTAGGTCAGGCGATGCGATTAGTGGTCTATAAGTTTCACCTTCATAGGGCTTCCAAACATATCCAAGACTGAAGGCTCGAAAAACCGAAGATGATCCAGTGGCTTGCCAAACAGCTTCAGCTAAAACCAAGCCTGGAAAAACCAACGCAGACTCTTCGATCAATTCGCTGTAGGTTCTAAATTCATCTACTTCCACACCAACTAAAGCATACCGAAACGGTGGAGCAAACCGCAAACTCTGATACATAAAAATACCTATTTCTGTCATTAAATAAGCACTTTCGGGAGTATCAATCCCAATTTCACTAATGCCACTTGGACAAACTCTACACCACCAATTTTCTTCTATATCCTGAAAAGTTTCTGCCCGACATTGGGAATGTCTACCGTTTGAAATCACCCAGGAAATTTCATTGAAATATTGAGCAAATTGCTGTGCTTCAGATTGCTTTGTGCCACATTCAGCCGATAAGCTAAACACCCATGCCATTGCTGTTCTCCCGTTGACTAAATTAAACTATCAAACTTTCTCCCATTCGTTCTGTGTCTGGGCCAGGGCTGCTTCATATTTCTCTAAAAGCATTGTAGCGCTTGGCAAAATACTCACATGAGTTGGACTATCTTGCACAGCTTCAATATCTCCGAGGATCTTGCTGTCGTCAATCTGCCAAAGAGGATCTTTTCCTGTTCCGCCAAATTTTGGGGGTTTGCGGAATGGTGGTAAGCCTTCGATAGAGAGGGATACAGACATTCCTTTTGTGTTTCTAATAACTACAGTGACAGACTCCTCTGAAGATTTGCGTTCTGTTTCTGGTAGTAAATAACCTTGTTCATCCAACCAGTCTTTGGGCACTTGCTCAACATCAATGTCAATACTGGGTCTGACTCCCAGTAGCCTCGCGTTGCGTCCCATTTTGGGTTTACCGTTTTCTTCTGCCATGCCTCGATAATAGAGTCTTGCCATTAGCCTTTTATCAGCCCAACACGATCGCCATACCAATCATAAGATAGTTGCTGCAACAGAAAGGCATCAGTATTTCAAAGGGATTCCATGTTACATATATTCCTTTAAATCTTCCAGCGGTAGATCGAAATCATCAGACATAACGATCTGACCGGCCCAACTACCATAACCATGAGGTTGTCCAAGTTGTTCTTGAGATGATTCAGTTTTTGCGTGTTTTTCAAGTAAATATTTTGCATAATGCAATATCTCTTGTTTGAGAGATTCTGGCATCTTGACAACAGTTTGAAAAATCTCTATATCGATAGTCATGATTTATGTGAAATTTTTACTATGTCATATTAACCAATTATACGGTAATTGCAGTTAAAGGGTCTTTAGAATGGTTATCTCGTTTAATCTCGTTTCCAAGCAGAGCCTGGAAATGTCATATCCTGTGGCTCTACCGCCTCTTGAGAGCAGGCGAGATATCCTCCCGATCGGCCTTCCCAGTGTCTGACTGAAAAAGTGAAATACTACTATTGGCGGCAGCAGTTATTTCGGCAGGTAGAGGCGCGATCGCCCCCAAATATGAAAATCTAATTAGAAGCTCAAAAATATCAAAATATCGATCGCCCTCAACCCGCCATGTTAGGAACAAATCAACTCAGAACAGCCGCTCTCTTAGGACTTCTAAGCGGCCTTCTCGTTTTAGGAAGTTATTATTTAATCGGCAACGAGCAAGGACTTTACATCGGTTTAGCGCTAGCCGCCTTCTCAAGTTTTAGCTCTTGGTACTATTCCGACACGGCTGCGTTAATGGCTTACCGCGCTCAGCCGATCGCCCGCAGCGAAGCACCAGAAATCTACGATATGGTAGCATCGCTGAGCGAAAAAGCCCAAATTCCGGTGCCGAAAATATTTCTAGTTCCCACTCAATCTCCCAACGCATTCGCCACAGGAAGAGACCCGGAACACGCGACAATAGCAGTTACTGAAGGCATCATCAAGCTGCTTTCCCGCGAAGAATTGGAAGGCGTTATAGCGCACGAACTCACCCACATCCGCAACCGCGACACCCTCACTCAAGCAGTTGCAGGAACAATTGCCGGTGCAATTACATTTGTGGGGCGAATTCTGACTTTTGGAGCACTTTACGGCCCGGTAACGCGGGATAGCAGACAAGGCGCGAATCCGTTTGGTTTGCTATTTTTAATCATTTTAGCACCGCTATCAGCAACCGTAATTCAATTGGCGATTTCTAGGACGAGGGAATTTGCAGCCGACAGCGGTGCGGTGGAAATTACCAATAACCCGATCGGTTTAGCAAACGCGCTGCAGAAATTGGAGAAAATGGGTCATGAAATTCCGATGCACGGCAATCCTTCTATGTCGCCGCTGCTGATTGTGAATCCTTTTTCGACTAAAGGTTTGCAGTCACTTTTCCGCACTCACCCGCCGACAGAGGAGCGGATTCAACGCCTTTTGGAAATCGCGCAGCAGCAGCAGCAAGGTTCTCCAGTTATGGCTTACGTGCCCGGAATTTAATCGTCGAAAATGCAGCAACAATATTTAGAAACCCGGTGTTTTGAAGCAGCCGGGTTTCTGTTTGTTTATAATGCTCGCTGTGGTACGAGGGAAAAACGAATAAGAAGAAATTTGAGTATCAGGGAGAGTACCCTGTGATTGCTCTCCCTTCATACGATTACTGGCGATCGCACAAACGCGGGTTTGTCTGTTTGCCCTTGTCTGTTTCAGTCGGCTCATCTTTCTGCAACGCTGTCAGGATTTGAAAGCACAGCTTGAGCAGAAACAGTAACCCGCCTGCTGTTGGATCGCACAAAGTTGCAAAGCCAACCACCGCAAACTCGATTACTTGGAGCCATTTCTTTTTGTTAAATTTAGACATTAGCCTTAGCTTTTTTGAATGATTAACTCCATTGGAACAACTAGATTTCAGAGTTAGTTAAGCTGACTTAGCTGACTTAGCTGACTTAGGCTGATTTAGCCTGACATAGGGAAAAAAAGTAGCTATACTAGGCCTGTAGCCTTCACTGACTCACGTGCAATGCTCTTTTCTAAGGAATTTTTGACAGAAATCGCTAACGAAAAAACTCTCACCGATAAGCAGAGAGATGTTTTTGTGTTGCTATTTGGTGAAGATAAAAATAAAGTCCAAATCGCGAATAAGCTTGGGACAACTGAAACGGTTATTAGTACCCGACTAACTGAGATATACAAAAAGTTTGGAATTAATGATCCAGGCCCTGTTAAGGAAAGGCAGTTACGGCGTTATGTGGAGAATTGGCAGAAACGTCAACCACCGAGTTCACTCTCAGATCAGCCTGCCGAGAGCAAGAAAAATGACATTGATGCGTTAGTTCAGCAGGTACGATCGCGCCTCCATGATGATATCCAACGCTTACATGGCACGATGCCACTTTGGGGTGTCGATGGTTGGGTGCGGTTGGGTGATTTGTTTGTGGATGTCAATATTCTGGAGAAACTGAGCAGTAGTCGTAAGTCGGAATTCCATGATTTGTGCCAAGATTTCAGCAACAATCCCAGCTATCGCAGTTTAGATCGCATTGGCTTGGGCAGGGAACAGGAACGAGTGTCAGGCTTAGAGGTGGTGGCGAAGAATACAAACCTGATGGTGGTGGGCAAACCGGGTTCGGGAAAAACCACGTATTTGCAACGAGTGGTGACGCAGTGCAATGCAGGAAAATTACAAGCGCAGCGGATTCCGGTTTTGATTAGGCTGCGGGATTTTGTGAAGGATGGACGTGAGGTAGCCTATGCCCTAAAGCCTTATTTAGAGAAGTGTTGGCACTTATCAGATGCAGAAAGCCTAATAAAGCAAGGTCGGGTGCTGGTTCTGTTGGATGGCTTAGATGAGGTGACGGGGGAGGATGGAAAGAATATCACCAACGAAATTAAGAAGTTTGCTCGTGACTATCCGCAGGTGCAAGTAATTGTGACGTGTCGAACGCAGAGTCAGGAGTCGCGGTTTGAGCGGTTTGATTATGTGGAAGTTGCGGATTTTAATGAAGGTCAGGTGCGATCGTTTTCAGAACATTGGTTTAAGGCAGTGATAGGGGATGAGTTGGTGGGACTGACGAAGGCACAGGAGTTTCTGGAGCAGCTTTTTAGAGAAGAGAATAAGTCGATTCGGGAGTTGGCGATTACTCCGATTTTGCTGAGTTTGACCTGTGCAGTATTTCATGAGACTGGGAAGTTTTACTCGAAGCGATCGAAGCTTTATGAAGAGGGCTTGGAGTTGCTACTGGAGCAGTGGGACAAGTCGCGGGAGATTGAGCGAGATGAGATTTATCGAGATTTGTCAGTGGAGCGAAAGTTGGAGTTACTGAGTTATCTAGCGGTGAAGAAGTTTGAGCAGACGCAGTATGTGTTGTTTGAGCAGACGGAGATTGAGGAATATATTGCGGAGTTTTTGGGGATTGGGGAGCGAGATAGTCGCGCGGTGTTGAGGGCGATGGAAGCACAGCATGGGTTGTTGATTGAGAGGGCGCAAAAGGTGTGGTCGTTTTCGCACCTTACGTTTCAAGAGTATTTGGTAGCTAAATATGTTGTGGATAATAGAGCCACACAAGAAGAAGTTTTCCAACAGTTAGAAGTTTACATTACAAAATCTCAGGGGCGAGAAGTCTTTTTATTGACATTACAGTTATTAGACAATGCTGATAATTTTTTGCAGGCGATGAAATGCAAGATCGATTCTCTTCTTGCCAAAGATTCACAACTTCAGCAGTTTCTTAACTGGGTCAATGAGAAATCTCAGTCGGTGTCACATCTTTATAAAACTGTGGCTATACGTGCTTTTTACTATGCTATAGCCTATGATTCACCCGGCTACTTCTTTCAGATAAATAGAGATCAAATGACCAGTAATTCTGTCTTTGATCTTGATTTAGCGCTTGTTACCGCTCTTTTCTTTGCTGAAGCGCTTACCTCTAACCAAAACATAATCAATGCTTTCCGAGGTAACTTTGACAAAACCAGAACCCTGGCAATTAAACTTGGATTTACTCCCGGATTTCAAGTTGGAGGAACAAATAGGGATGACCATGAAAATTTGCTAGCCAAGGGTATTAGTGATTCTCTCAATCGCGCTTGCATCCATGCCGCCAATTTTAAACCTCAGCTAGAGAAACCTCTGAAAGAACTTCTAGAAGATTTACATAAATTTGATATAGTTCCCGATCTCCTTAATTTTTTAGAAACCGAGAGTAAAATAGATGCCCGTCGAGAGTGGTGGCGGGATGAAGGAAAAGCATGGACTGATCAGCTTAGAGAATTAATAGTCAAACATCAAAATGTGGGTCATAACTGGGGCTTCAATCCTGAACAAAAAGAATTACTTGAGTGTTACTGCGATGCCAATAAGCTATTAATAGATTGTCTTAATAGCAGTTGTGGGGTGAGTAATGAAGTGAGAGAGGCAATTGAAAATACGTTGCTATTACCGATCGCCGAAATCGAAAAACGCCAACGTGAAAAAACAGATTAGGGCAATTCTGGGACGATCGCCCTGTGCTATCATAGAATACAAAACTTATTGAGTCGAATTAATCGCAAAACGCAGATGATTTGGAATCATCTGCGTTCATCTGCGGTTCAATTAAACCCTATTAAACTCAAGCCGCAACTTTATCTAAAGGCCGCACTTGACCGAGGAATTCGCGAAGTGCATCACCTTCCACCACTTCAGTTTCCAACAGTTTCTGCGTAATTGTTTCCAACAATTCCCGATTGGCTTTCAGAATATCCAAAGCTTGCTGGTGTGCAGTTTCGACAATTTCCTTCACTTCTTGGTCGATCGCCTCCGCAGTTTGAGCACTTACCGCACGGCGGGCATTTCCCATACCGTCATTGAGGAACATTGATTGTTGACCTCGATCGTAAGCAAGAGGCCCCAAAACCTTACTCATCCCGTAAGTTGTCACCATCCGTTCAGCTAAATCAGTCGCCCTTTGCAAGTCATTTGAAGCGCCAGTAGTAATGCTACCAAACACAACTTCCTCAGCCGATCGCCCTCCAAGCAGTGTAGCAATCTGACCGCGCAATTCCGATTCATCCAACAAGAAACGGTCTTCAGTGGGTACTTGCAACGTGTAACCCAATGCAGCCATACCGCGCGGGACGATCGAGATTTTTGACACTTCGCCGCCGCCCGTCATCGCAGCACCCACCATCGCGTGCCCGACTTCGTGGTAAGCCACAATCTTTTTCTCTTTTTCATTGAGCACCCGGCTTTTCTTTTCCAAGCCAGCGACAACGCGCTCAAACGCCTCATAAAAGTCTTCCTGCGCCACAGTTAGTCGCTTGTTACGAGCGGCTAACAAAGCAGCTTCATTGACCAAATTTGCCAAATCTGCGCCCGAAAAACCGGGGGTACGAGTGGCGACGGCCTTCAAGTCAATATCCGGGCCCAACTTCACTTTTTGAGAGTGAATGTTCAAAATTGCTTCGCGGCCGGATAAGTCGGGGCGATCGACTAAAACTTGGCGATCGAAACGGCCAGGGCGCAACAAAGCAGCATCCAAACTTTCCGGGCGGTTAGTTGCAGCCAGCACAATTACCGTAGTATTGCCCGCTGCAAAACCATCCATTTCAGTTAACAGTTGATTCAGAGTTTGTTCGCGTTCATCATTCCCCCCGAAGCTAGCGTTACTGCTACGAGATTTGCCGATCGCGTCCAATTCATCTATGAAAATAATACAAGGAGCCTGTTTCTTAGCCTGCTCAAATAAATCTCTAACTCTTGCAGAACCAACACCTACAAACAGTTCCACAAACTCCGAACCGGAGATGCTAAAAAACGGTACGCCAGCTTCACCAGCTACTGCTTTAGCTAACAGAGTTTTGCCAGTTCCCGGAGGCCCGACTAACAGCACGCCTTTCGGAATTCTCGCGCCAATTGCTGTAAATCTGTCGGGAGTTTTCAGGAATTCAACAACTTCGACTAATTCAGTTTTAGCCTCTTCTACTCCAGCCACATCAGCAAAAGTAATTTTCGCCGATTCGCCTTCTACATAGACCTTAGCTTTGCTTTTGCCCAGCGACAGCGCGCCCTGCGGCCCACCGCCCTGTCTGTTCATGAAAAATTGAAAAATCGCCACAAAAATCAGCGGCGGAACTACCCAGCTTAAAACACTGCCGATCCAGCCATTTTTGGAAGGAGGAGTTGCCGCAAATTCAACGCCTTTTTCTTGTAAAAGTTTAGGTAATTCCAGGTCAAAAATCGGCGTAGTTGACAGCACTTGACCGGGTTTGTCGCCTTCACCTTTGAGTTGGTAGCGAATTTCATTTTGACCTACCGAAGCTCGGACTACATCTTGTTCTTGTACTTGATGGACGAACAAGCTGTAAGGTACTTGCGGAATTTGAGGGCCGAACAAATTCGGTAAAAAAATGTTTGCCAGCAAAAACAAACTTGAGAGCAATAACAAAATATTGCTAATTTGGCGAAAACGAGGTGCTTGGGGCTGGTCTTTAATAGCCATTGATAACTGTCATCCTTTGATTTAAAGCAGTTTTATTCATCTATTTTCTCATCAAATACCCACACACTGTTAAGCGGATTTCCTCACTTTCTCGGGTGGGTTAACCCGCTAGCACGGATTTGCTATTATTAACAATGTTTTTTTAACGAACCGCGAAGACTCTAAGGATATGAAGGAAGAGAAGAAAAGAGCGTTATAGTATGTAGGGTGCGCCGAAGAACACCGAATATTTATGCAGCTTCCGGGTTTAACTGAATCATTTCCCAAGTGGTATAAGTGCCGATCGCACCCCAAATCACGTAAGGCAAAAGTAACAAAGCGGCGGTTTGAGAAATTGGCAAAACAGCCAACGCCAACACAGATCCCACAATCTCGCCAGCCCCTCCCAAAATCGTCCCTACTTTGAGACTTTTGGCTCTGAGAGTAGCAGGAATATAAGCAACTGTTACAATTTCTAAAAGCAAGTACAAAGCCATCAGCAGCCAGGTTTTGAGACTACCGGGTTCCTGTTCCCACACGAAAGTAGCGCTGCCGGCCCCGCAAGCAAAAATCACTGTCCAAATTAACGGAATAGCAGGCTCAAAAAACATCCAATCCGGTCTTTGAAGTTTGACAGCCCAGTTAATATCGCGCAGTTTAAAAAACAGAGTGCCGAAGGCGACTGAGAAAGTCACGCCGCCGATAATCATCCAAGATTCAATCATGGTTTTCAACTTTCCAATTGCTCGATCGCTCATTAAGTCGATCGTGCCAACTTAAAGCCAAACTTAGATCAGCCTTTAGTAATAACTTTTTTGACATACTCCCCGGCAATCAGGCACGGGGATTCTAAGGTCAAACAGCAATTGCAGGCTCTCGCCCGTCTGACATCGCCTAACTTAGCGGTTGATGCCCCAACCGCACAAATATTTTTGGCGGCATTTTCATCCCGCCCATTTAGCAATTGGCAGGACGGACAACGCCATTCTCTCACTGATAAATCTAGGTTTTCCAGAACATGACTGCAATGAAAGCAAGTCTTGCTCGATGGATACCAACGGTTGATAAAAATGATTTGTTTACCTTTCTTCGTCGCCACCCATCCCAGAATTTGCAGGAATTCCCCAAATGCTAAATCTGAAATTTTCCGTCCCCAGAGGCGTTGCATTCCCTTCAGGTTCAACGTCTCAAAGCACAGCACGTCAAACTGATCTGTTAGTTTATGTGCCAGCTTCCAGAACCAGTCAGAGCGCCGATTCACCACATCCTCATGCTGGCGAACAAGATGCTTTCTAGCGCGTTCCCGATTGGCTGAACCTTTCTGTTTATGAGAGTGCTGGCGACTCGCTTTCTGGATGGCATTAAGCGACTGTTTGAGGAATTGAGGCGATTCGATTTTGGCAGCATCAGAGACGGTGAGGAACGTTTTTAAACCAAAGTCAAATCCAGCGATTCTACTCGTCTCGAATTTGCTTTCTGACTCCGAAACGCTATCAACAACCACAACCATAAACAACTCACCTAATGTCGTGCGTTTAATGGTTAAAGTTTTGACTGTTCCCTCAATTTCTCTCGATTTCCAATATTGATACACTTTCTGCCCAATCTTGAGCCGATTGCCACCTAAAAACTTGTATCCAGCCTGTTTTAAGGTGAAAGACTTATATTTCTTTACTTTCTTGAATCCCGGCGCCCTCACTCCTTTTTGATGATGTTTGAAAAACAACTGGTAGGCTTTCTCAATGCGCTGGCAGATATCCTGCACAGCTTGAGATCCAACCAACTGCCAGAACGGATTGCGCTTCCGCAGTTTGGCAATATGAGCCTGAAGTTTGGCGCAGTTCAAATGCTTAGCCCACATCCGGTAGTACCGTTTATGGAGTGCTATACAATGGTTATAAATTAGCCCGGCAGCATTGATGGTTCGCTTGAGGTATTTATTTCGCTTATGATTGTATAGTTTGAACTTCAGAGTCTTCATACTATTATTGTATAGTCAAAATGTTCTGATGGGGGACTCAGAGGAAATAAAATACAATAAAATAAAAAGCCGTCCTAGAAGGACGGGGCTTTAGACCCATTAATTTCGGTAAAGCCCAATGCAATTATTGCTAACCGCCCGACACATTCTTAGCAAACTCATCGCGTCCAGACACCAAATTAGCTGGAACGCCGTTAGGGTAATTTTTCGTGATTAAAGCTTGCAACTTTTGAACTCGGTTTTCAGGGTTGGGGTGAGAACTCAAAAACTCCGGCGGCGCTTCGCCCTTCCTAGCGGCACCGAGGATTTTCATCACCTCAACAATACCTCTAGGATCGTAACCCGCCTCCGTCATAAACCGAAAACCGAGCTGATCGCTCTCAAGTTCATCCGATCTACCGTACCGCAAACCGACAACTTGATTGACAGCTTGAGCAATTAATGCTGCCTGCTGACCACCCCCGCGATCGTCGCTAGTAGCCACCCCAACCGCCGTTACCAAAGACCTGCCGAACTGCTGTTTTGCCAAGTGTTCCGCACCGTGACGCGCCACAACGTGACCGCTTTCATGCCCCAGTATAGCGGCCAACTGAGCCTCGGAATTCAGCCGCCGCAGTAGCCCCGCAGTAATGAAAACTTGTCCCCCCGGTAAAGCAAAAGCATTGACTGTTTGGGCGTCTCGCAGCAGGTGGAATTCAAACGGATAACCCGCTTGTTTCGCGGCCGAACCGTTGACTACTCGTGCTCCTACTCGATCGACATACTGTTGAATACTCTGGTTGGGATAAAGCCCCCCGTGCTGGGCGGCCATTTTATCTCGCGCCTGCAATCCCAAAACTATCTCTTGGCGGGGAGAAAGCTGCACCCGCTGTCTCTCTCCAGTTACCGGATTTTCTACGTCGTTTGTAAAATAGGTGATTGCTCCAAAAAAAGCCATTAATAGCCCGATCGCGGCTCGAAATAAAAATTTATTCACAGGCTTTTACCTAAAAAGTTTCGCGATTAGAATACTATGGTGACTGCTCTCTCGACATCTGTCTGAAGTATCAAGAAAGGAAAGTTGTTAGAGTTTTTTGAGATAATTTGCCAACAAGGCTTTTTTTTAACGAACCGCGAAAGCGCGTTAGCGAAGTGGCGCGTTAGCGCTAGGGCACGAAGGAAGAGAAGAAGAGAAGAAGAGAAGAAGATAATAGAAGAAGGTTATAGTTATTAAATCGGTTAAATCTATTGAATCCATTACACAATCCGTTGCCGAACTTCTTTCGCAATATGTTCCAAGCTACCCGCCGCCGCCTCGCTATTTGGTACACTGCCGTTACTGCTGTATTGTTACTTGTATTCGCCACTGGTTTCTATTTCTACGTCCGCAATACTTTGATCGATCGCATAGATGACACCCTCAATCATGTTGTCGAAGTAATAGAGCGAACTCTCGTTATCGAACAACCGCTAACTTTGCCTACTACCAAAGATAAAAATAAATTGCAAGTTAATATTCAAGCCAGTTTTCGAGATAGCACCGATGCAGTAGAAGATGACCACATTGATTTAGAATGGTTCAGTCCTACGGGCGAATTGCTGTGGTCTACATTATCGGAACCGCTGAATATTCCCATTCACGCTAACCGCACCGGCGAAACAGTTTGGATAATTAATAATAAGTTGCAGTCCGATCAAAACTATTCCCTCAGACAAGTAACGCAGCGAGTAGAAACCGGCCGCCAAGTTCTGGGATATTTGCGAGTCAGCCATCCTTGGTTTGAAGTGACAAAACCCATCCGCCAATTAATTCTCGATTTGATTTTGGGCGCGAGTTTAACTCTAATTTGCGTTGCAGCTATTGGCTGGCTGCTGTCGGGATTGGCGATGGCACCGATACGGGAGTCTTACGGGCGTCTCAAACAGTTTACCGCTGATGCTTCTCACGAACTCAGAAATCCGATCGCCACTATTCAAACTAACGTCCAAGTAGCTTTGGCGGAACCGGATATCGAACCGCAACAACACCAACAGCTACAAGTTATCGAACGCCTCACCCGCCGTTTGGGGCGCTTGGTTGACGATTTGCTGTTTTTAGCAAGACAAGACAGCGGTATCGTGCAGCAGCAGTGGATTGAGGTTCCTCTCGATGCTTTGCTGATGGAGGTAATTGAAGAACAACAGGCGATCGCCACAACCCAAAATCTCTCTCTTTCTTTAGAAATTGTCGATCTGCCCAACGCTGAGGACAACTTTACACTGTTGGGCGACTGGGATCAACTAGCCCGACTGTTTACTAATATCGTCAGCAACGCCGTGCAGTACACGCCCTCTGGCGGCGAAATTGAAGTAGAATTGCAACTTGCAGCTAAAAACAAAAGAAATTCGCCGATGTTAAATCCAGCGCTGCAAATCAAAGTAACAGACACCGGCATCGGAATTTCCGCAGAAGCCCTGCCGCATTTGTTCGATCGATTCTACCGCGCAGATCCCGCCCGCACCCATCGCAGCGCCGCTGGTTCCGGTTTAGGATTAGCTATCGCCAAAGCAATTGTCGAAAATCACCGCGGCCAAATCCGCATTGACAGCCAAGTCGATCGAGGTACCGCCGTTACCGTCACCCTCCCCGCCCACAAATCAGAAGCATCCCACCTCTAAAACTTCCCCTCCTCCTCTGCGCCCTCTGCGCCCTCTGCGGTTAAAAAAAAATCTCCCCCTCAAGCCTGATTCTTCTTACCTATGGCCCCAAGCAAGCTATTAAAATTCAATTCCCGCATAGATTAACATGAACTTTGTTGGACAACCTCGATCGAACTTGTGAGGAGTTATTTATGTTTCGCCACAATCTACCGTTAAAAAAAATCAGCTTCCTAGCAGCCACCTGCGGAGGTTTACTCGTTAGTCTCGCAACACTTTCCCAGGCCGGCGGCCCACCGCCCCAACAAGGAAAACCCGTTTCCCAACCCGCAGAGACTCCCGCAGCCACTGAAGAACCCGTCAGCGAACCAACTCCGGCTGCGAGTCCGGACCTCAGGGGGATTCCCTCTACACCAACAGACGCGCCTGCCCGCTTCCCGATGCCCAGTGCGCGAGTTACGCCTAGCGAAGGCATGATAGTAATTAAACTGGTGAATACCACCAATGCTGTCATCAATTATCAAATCGTAGGCGTCACCCAGCCGCGCACTCTGGGGGAACAATCGGAAATTGTGCTTAAAAGCATCCCAGTGCCAATCACCCTCACTTACCAGCGCCCAGACGGCGGATTGCTGCTGGTTCGCCCCCAAGCAACCGCGATGCCGGGAATGTTGCAAGTCAGTTTCGGCGCGACAACTGAGTTGGAAGCTGATACAAAATCGCTGCAAATTCAGGAAGATGGCAAGGTAATTTTGAATTAGTTTAACTGTTGACTGTTGACTGTTGACTGTTGACTGTTGACTGTTGACTGTTGACTGTTGACTGTTGACTGTTGACTGTTG
>NZ_JAUBRA010000150.1:0-3631 GCF_036701555.1 Microcoleus sp. Pol10D4 | reverse complement strand
GCTCAGATTCATTGATATTTTCCTCGCTTTTTTTTACTATAGCATTTTCTGTACTCTTTGAGCGGGAAAGGAGTAATGTAAACCAGGCGCGCCGCAGATAAATGGGTGAGAGTTGCGATTACTTCTTCTGCCAAAGCTACTAAATTTACGGGCGCAAGTTGCAGTTTTAAACCTTCGGCATCGTTGCGGTAAACATCTAGCAGAGTTTCTACTAATTGTAGAGACATTTTGTGCGATCGCGCCATTGTTTCGAGAACTTTTTGCTGACTGGCGGTGACATTCCCAAATTTTGCTGACTGAAAAGCTTTAATTGTTTCAATCGCCCCCAGCATCGGCGTTTTTAAGTCGTGACTCAAAGTAGAGACAAAATCTTCTCGGATGCTTGCTAGCCGCTGCTGCGACTGCAACTCAGCTTTAGCGATCGTGATCGCTTCTTGGTACTCGTGGTTGCGATCGCTCAAATATCCCGTCACCCCTAAAGCCATGACTGCGATCGATCTATTTGCGACAGTGGCTAGGGCGATCGTTTCTCCGGGAGGAACAAACAAATTTAACAGCGTCAAAGCTGTCGCTACCAGGGTAATTTGCAACTTACCCAACCGACTCAATCGCGAATTTTCCAGTGAAATCGGCCCCGTGTACAAATACCCAAACACATACTCGGAGGGCGTAGTAAATTCCAGCACTGCAATGATCGCAAATAAAATGGCGATCGACCACCTCCCCGCCAATGTCTCTCTTGAATTCCCAGGTTTTTTTGGATAGCCGATAAACTTTTAAACATCCTCAATCAATCCATTTTTTTGTCTTTTATATTTTCACAGTTTTTTTTCCTTCTACCTTCTACCGAGGCAAAATAGAGAAACGGGAAAGTGTTTTAGCCAGCGTTGTTTTATTAATTCACCCGATCGCAGTTTTAATCCCCGGTGCAATTACCCTCGCCTTTACCGACAGTTTGAGCGGCATCAGCAACCCGATATTTCACGGCATTTCCCAGGTAATGTACGAATACGCTTCGGCGGCTAACAACGGTTCTGGTTTTGAAGGATTGGCCGACTCTCAACCCGCGCCGACAGGACTTTGGTGGAATTTAAGCACCTGTTTTAGTCTGCTGTTGGGGCGCTACGTTCCAATTATTGCCCTGCTGCTTTTAGCTGACAGCATGACGAACAAACAACTGGTTCCCGAAACAACGGGCACTCTCAGAACCGATTCAGTTTTGTTCACCAGCGTAACCGCAGGAGTAATCATAATACTAGGCGCGCTGACATTTTTCCCAGTTTTGGTTGGCTTTAGGGCCAATTGCCGAAGGATATGAAATTAGCTGCGGCAAGTTTGAAGCAGCATCAATAACTGTAACACCTTTAGCAACACCAACTCCTCCACCTCTGTAGCGAAAATCCTCAACCTCACACTTCTCTTTCTCTGTGTTCTCTGTGTTCTCTGTGGTTCATTAAAAATCCCCAATCGACATGACCTTTTCCCATACTCCAGATTCCCCAAAAAAACCTGCAATAGGCTCTCGCCAGTCTCGCAAGCATACGCCAAAAGCAAATACTAAAGGCCTTTATCAAAGAGCTTTTAAAGAAGCTTTTGTCAAGCTAAACCCGCGGGTGATGCGTAAAAATCCGGTGATGTTTGTGGTGTGGGTTGGTACAATTGTGACTGCATTATTAACTATCGACCCGACGCTGTTCGGCCCGGTTTTCGGCAAAAATCCGGTAGTTTTTAACGGTTTAGTCACGTTAATTTTGTTCTTCACTTTGGTATTTGCTAATTTTGCGGAAGCGGTAGCAGAAGGGCGCGGAAAAGCGCAAGCAGATGCGCTGCGATCGACCAAAGCAGACACGACAGCCCGCAAACTCTTACCAGACGGTTCAATTCAAGAAGTTAGTTCGACATCCCTCAGACGCGGCGACCAAATTAAAGTGATCGCAGGGGATGTCATTCCTGCCGACGGCGAAGTGATCGCAGGTGTCGCCTCGGTGGATGAATCTGCGATCACTGGCGAATCCGCACCGGTGCTCAAGGAACCGGGTTCCGACATCGCCAGTTCCCTCACCGGCGGTACGCGCATCCTCTCTGACGAATTGACGCTGCGGGTAATGGCCGACCCGGGTAAAGGGTTTTTGGACAGGATGATCGCGCTGGTGGAGGGGGCAGAAAGGTCGAAAACGCCGAACGAGATCGCGCTAACGGTGCTGCTGGCGGTGCTGACTCTGGTGTTTTTGATAGTGGTATCGACGATTGGGCCCGTGGGAAATTACGTGAAAACCCCTGTGGGCGTAGTGACGCTGATTTCGCTGCTGGTGGTACTGATCCCGACGACGATCGGCGGTTTGCTGAGCGCGATCGGCATTGCGGGGATGGATCCCGTCGCTCAGTTTAACGTGATAGCGACCTCTGGACGCGCCGTGGAGGCTTGCGGCGACGTGAATACGCTGATTTTGGACAAAACGGGGACGATCACGCTGGGGAACCGTTTAGCCGAGGAGTTCATTCCGGTAAACGGTCACTCGCTGGAGGATGTTGCGAGTGTAGCCCTTGCTGCTAGCCTGTTTGACGATACTCCAGAGGGAAAGTCGATCGTCCGTTTGGCTCAGAATTTGGGCGCACAGGTGGATTTCGATCGCACCAACGCCACTGGGCTTGATTTTTCCGCAAAAACGCGGATGTCTGGCACGGATTTGCCCGATGGGACGGAGGTTCGCAAGGGTGCGGTGGATGCGGTGAAGGGTTTTGTGCGATCGCGCGGCGGCAATTTCGGGCCGGATCTCGATGCAGCTTACGAACGAGTTTCGCGGCTTGGAGTCACGCCTTTAACTGTTTGTCAAGGCAGCGACACCTACGGCATTATCTATTTAAAAGATGTCATCAAACCGGGAATTCGCGATCGGTTTGACCAACTGCGAAAAATGGGCATCCGCACAATAATGCTCACCGGAGATAACCGAATTACAGCATCAGTAATTGCCGATGAAGCAGGGGTTGACGACTTCATTGCCGAAGCAACTCCTGATGACAAAATCGACGTAATTCGCAAACAACAAACCGAGGACAAATTAGTAGCAATGACAGGAGACGGAACCAACGATGCACCCGCACTAGCGCAAGCAAACGTAGGACTCACGATGAATTCTGGAACCCAAGCAGCTAAGGAAAAAGCGAACATGGTGGACTTAGATTCTGACCCCACAAAATTAATTAATTTAGTGACAATTGACAAACAATTGCTGATTACTCGCGGCGCGCTGACTACGTTTTCGCTAGCGAACGACATTGCCAAATATTTTGCAATTATTCCGGCAATATTTGCCCCTGTTGGCGCTTTAAACGTCATGGTTTAGCCAGCGGTCAATCGGCAGTTTTATCGGCATTAATTTACAGTTTTTGATTATTTCTGCTTTGATTCCACTAGCATTAACTGGTGTCAAGTTTAGACCTTTGAGCGCCAATAAACTGTTGTAGCGGAACATCTTAATCTACGGATTGGGAGGAGCCGTTGCGCCGTTTATTGCTATCAAAATTATGGATATTTTGATAGCCTCCGTTGGGCTAGAGCGTCGGTACAGTATTAGAAGTTGACAAAAAAAGAGATATATGAATCTACCCCGTCAAGGAATTCAACTCT